>JBKJLU010000167.1:0-6549 GCA_046596815.1 Acidimicrobiales bacterium
GTCGGGCCGGTCGATGGTGAGTCGCAGATCAAACCGGTCGAGCAGCGGGCCAGAGAGGCGGCGGCCGTAGCGCTGCCGAGCGGGCTCGGAGCACCGGCAGGTTCCGGGTGGTCCGCCATCTCCGCATGGGCACGGGTTCATGGCGGCGACGAGCAGGAACCGAGCGGGAAAGGTGACGGTGGCCCTCGCCCTGGCCACCCGGATGAGCCCTTCCTCCAGCGGCTGACGCAGCCCGTCAAGCGTCGAGGCGGCCATCTCGCCCAACTCATCGATGAAGAGCACCCCGTTGTGCGCGAGCGAGATCTCGCCTGGGCGCATGGCCGACGTTCCACCGCCGAGGATCGACACGCTCGAGGCGTTGTGGTGGGGCGCTCGGAACGGTGGCCGCCGGATCAGACCGCCGGGCGGAAGCGGCTGACCGGCCGCGGAGTGGACCCGGGTGGCCGCCAGAGCCTCGTCACGATCGAGGTCGGGCAGGAGCCCGGGAAGGCGTCGGGCGAGCATCGTCTTGCCCGAGCCCGGCGGCCCGACGAAGAGGAGATGATGATTTCCGGCGGCGGCGATCTCCAGGGCCCATCGGCCGAGCCGCTGTCCGCGCACGTCGGCGAGGTCGGGATCCGCGGAGAGAGGGACCACCGAGGATGATGTCGTCATCGCCTCATCCCATGGGCCTACACCTCGCAACGCCCCGAGCAGCCTCGACAGGGACGACGCCGACCTGACCTCGTGACGCCCTACCAATCCCGCCTCTTCGGCCGAGGTCGCGGGCACGACGACGATCGGCGCGGCGATCGCATCGACCATGGGAACCATGCCGGCGACCCGACGCAACGAGCCGTCGAGGCCGAGTTCTCCGAGGAACGCCATGTCCTCGACGTGCTCGGCGTCGAGGTCGCCGTTGGCCACGAGCAGGCCGACGGCGATCGGAAGGTCGAGGCCCGACCCTCCCTTGCGCAACGACGTCGGCGCCAGATTGACCGTGACCCGCTTCATCGGCCACCCCTGTCCGCTCGACAACAACGCCGACCGGACGCGATCGCGCGACTCTCGACACGATGCGTCAGGCAGCCCCACGATGGAGAAGCCGGGAAGGCCGTTCGAGACGTGGACCTCGACGGTGACGGGACGACCGTCGACACCCGTGAGGGTGGCGGCCGGGATGGTGGCGATCAACGCTTGACTCCTCCGAAGACGGACTGCAGTGGGTGGAGGAGGGCCGAGATCGCCGGCCGCTCGAGGCGTTCAGCTCACGGTAGCCGGGCCGTGAGACAGCGACCGTTACTTCCCTTCGAACGAGGGATCGCGCTTCTCGATGAACGCGGCCACGGCCTCACCGAAATCCTTCGTGGCGAAGTTGACCGCCTGCGACCTGGCCTCGTCTTCCAGGGCCTGATCCATCGACACCATGAGCGAGTTGTTCAGCATCGTCTTGGTCATCGAGAGCGCCATCGGGGGACCACCGGCGAGCTTGGCCGCCCAGTCGTCGACGAAGGCGTCGAGCTGGTCGGGCGGGACGACCCGGTTGACGAGTCCGAGGCGCTCGGCTTCGGAGGCAGAGATGACATCGGCGAAGAAGGCCAGTTCTTTGGCTTTGTGCAGACCGATGAGGCGGGGCAACAACCACGATCCCCCGAAGTCGACCGACAACCCTCGGCGACTGAAGATCTCGGAGAACCTGGCCTGGTCGGACGCCACGATCAGGTCGCATCCGAACGCGAGATTGGCGCCGGCGCCGGCGGCGACGCCCCCCACCTTGGCGATGGTCGGCTTGGCCAACCGGTGGAGGGCCAGGGCGACGCTGCCGATGTGACGCATGCGGGCGAGGCCGTTGCGGGTGAGCGCGGAGGTGTCGCTCAGATCTGCGCCACTGCAGAACGCGCCCCCGGCCCCCGTGACCACGAGCACCCGGTCACTGTCGGTCTCGGCGACCTCGGCGAAGACGGCCAGCAGGTCGTCCCACATCTGGCCGTTGGCGGCGTTCTTCTTCTCCGGCCGGTTGAGCGTCACGGTCACGACGCCCCGGTCGCGTTCGACAAGCAATGTCTCCATCCGCGCGAACCTAGAGGGATGAACCGAAGGCCGGCGTGGGAATCGCCGCTAGGACGCCAGGCGGCACAACGAGACCGGCCAGAGGCCGGCGTCGGGAGCGCCAGCGAGCAGCCGGCACGTGAGCGAAGCACGCTTCTGCGAAGCGAACCAATGTCATGGGCATGAACCCGTTCCGGCAACAGAAGCGTCGACCGTCGGACTACGTGTTCGTCGCGGCCGCCATGATCGTCGTGGCGCTGCTGTTGGTCTGGGTCGCGTTCCCCCGCTGAGCATCCGGATGGACGAGGTGCGACGAGTGCAGCCCTACGAGGCGCGCAAGGTGTACCTCTGCCCTGGTTGCAATCACGACATCGGAATCGGCGTGGGCCACGTGGTCGTCGTGCCGAGCGACGCTCCCGATCTTCGTCGCCACTGGCATCGTCCGTGCTTCGAGTTTCGCAAGCACCGCCGGCCGGGTCGTCTCCGTTGAGTCCTCGAGCTTCCTAGGCTCTCGCCATGACGATCAGTGAGGCCGGAGTTCCCCAGATCACCCCGGAGGAGGCGGTGGCACGGCTCGCCGATGGCGCCCTCCTCCTCGACGTGCGCGAAGACGACGAGTGGCGGGCTGGGCGAGCTCGCGATGCGCAACACCTTCCCCTCGGAAGGATCGAGGCCGAACTGGCCTCGATTTCCAAGGACAAGCCAATTGTCGCCATCTGCCGCGTGGGGGGCCGATCGCAGCGGGCCGCCATCGCCCTACGATCGGCCGGGTTCGACGTGGTCAACCTCACCGGAGGGATGCAGGCCTGGGCATCCGCAGGCCTCGACGTCGTGGGCGAAGACGGCTCGCCCGGTCAGGTGATCTGAACTCGTCCGTCGAGCGCGGCCGAGAAGTCGGCCCACAGATCTTCGACGTGTTCGAGTCCCACGCTCACCCGGAGCAGCCCGGCCGGTGTGCCTTCCTCGCCCGCGTACTTTCCCCGTCGTTCGACCAGCGTCTCGACCCCGCCGAGACTCGTCGCCGCCACCGCCAAGGTCAGGGCAGCACAGACGGCATCCGCCGGTGCCGCACCTCCTCGGACGATGACGGCGATCATCGATCCGAAGCCCGGATAGCGCACGTCCTCGACGGCGGGGTGGGCACCGAAGCGTTCGACCAGCGTGGCCGCGGTGGCGCACGATCGTTCGAGACGCACGGCCAGCGTCCGCAGGCCGCGCAGGGCGAGGTACGTCTCCATCGGCCCGGGGATGGCACCGTGCAGGGTGCGATGGGCCAGGAGCCGAGCGGCCACTTCAGGCGAGCGGGCGACGGCCACACCGAGCACGACGTCGGTGTGGCCGGACAACAACTTGGTGGCGCTGTGCACGGCGACGTCGGCGCCGAGTTCGAGAGGACGCTGCAACAACGGTGTCGCGAAGGTGTTGTCGACGGCCACCAGCGGGGCGGCGCCGGCGAGGGCGGCGAGATCGGCCACGCCCAGCATCGGGTTGGTCGGCGACTCCGCCCACAACAACGATGCGCCGTCGCACGCGGCCCGCGTGGCGGCGACATCGGTGATGTCGACGAGGCGCAGGGCCACCCGGTCGACCGACGCCAGGTCCGCAAACAACGTCCGCACCCCTTTGTAGGCCACCTCCGGGGCGACCACCACGCCGCCGGCCGGAACGAGGGAGGCGACAGCCGCGACCGCCGCCATGCCCGAGGAGAACGCAACGGCATGGCCACCTTCGAGCGCACCGACCGCGTCCTCGAACGCGACCCACGAGGGATTCGACTCGCGGCCGTAGATGAAATCGCCGCCCTGGTGGTAGGTCGTCGAGAACTCGAGGGGAACGTTCACGGGACTCCCGGGTGACCGTGCCGGCCGTCCCGCCGCCACCACGATCGACGACGGATCGAGGGGACGCTTCAGAACGCGCCTTCCAGGATCTCGACATTGCGCGGGCCGCGCACCGATGCGACATCGAAGCGGATGTCCTTGGCCGGACCGGGCGCACCTTCCTGCAGCCAGCGCGCCGCCAACCGACGAATGCGCTTCTGTTTGTCGCGCGTCACGGCCTCGACCGGTGCGCCGAAGCGGTCGGACGACCGGGTCTTCACTTCGCAGAACACGTACGTCCGGCCGCTCCGGACGATGAGATCGAGTTCTCCGTCCTTGCAGCGCCAGTTGCGGGCCACGATCTCGTAGCCGTTGGAGACGTACCAGTTGGCGGCGACGTCTTCGCCCGCGGCGCCGAGCGCCCTGCGCCCATCCGTCATCGTGCGATCACCGACGGGTCAGAGCTCCTTCTCGGGGAGCTCCTCGACGTTCACGTCCTTGAAGGTCACGACGGTGACGTTGGTGACGAAGCGCGCCGGCCGGTACATGTCCCACACCCACGCGTCCTTGAGGGCGATGCGGAAGTAAGGGCGACCGTTCTCGTTCTGCGGCTGCATGTCGACTTCGTTGGCGAGATAGAAGCGGCGCTCGGTCTCGACCACGAACTTGAACAGCGGAAGCACCGACTTGTACTCGTGGTACAGCTGCAACTCGATCTCGGTCTCGTACCGCTCGAGGTCTTCGGCGCTCATAGATGAGTGATGGTAGAGCGGTTCACAAGAACGCGGTACGGCGGAGGGGAAGGAGCCGCAGCACCGTGCGCCCCACGATGGTGTCGCGATCGATCGGCCCGAAGGCCCGGCTGTCGCCTGAGTTGGATCGGTTGTCGCCCATCACCCACAGGTTGTCGGGCGGAACGATGATCGGACCGAAGTCGCTGGTGACGACGATCTCCGGCAGGTAGGGCTCGACGAGGAGCCGCCCGTCGACGAACACGTCGCCCCCTCGTCCCTCCACCGTCTCGCCCGGCAAGGCGATGATCCGCTTGATGTAGTCGTCGGTCGAAGGGGGTACGAGGCCGACCCGCACGCCCACGAAGCGGAAGGCGCCCGAAACCGGGTTGGCGCTGGGCGGGCGCTTGACGCAGTTGGCCTGGGGCGGGCACTCGAACACGACGACATCGCCCCGACGCGGTCGGTGGAGTCGGTACGAGATCTTGGAGACGACCACCTTGTCGTCGATCTCGAGGGTGTGCACCGGGCAGTTCGTACATCCCATCGAAGGCGACGGGATGTAGAACGCCTGAAAGACCAGCGTGCGCACGCCAAAAGCGGCCAGGAAGGCCACGATCAACAGGACCGGGATTTCCTTGGCGAGGATCGTCGAGGACGAGCGTTTCGACTCGGCGAAGGGAGGGAGGCCCGCCTCGACGGGCTCACCCTCAGAGGGAGCGAGAACGGGCTCCCATTGCATCAACGAGCGGACCGCTTCTCCTTGATCTTGGCGGCCTTGCCGGTGCGATCGCGGAGGTAGTAGAGCTTGGCCCGCCGCACGTCGCCACGGGTGACGACCTCGATCTTCTGGATGATCGGGCTGTGGACGGGGAACGTGCGCTCGACGCCGACGCCGAAGCTGATCTTGCGAACAGTGAAGGTCTCACGGACGCCCGACCCCTGGCGCCGCATGACCGCACCCTGGAACACCTGGACGCGCTCGCGGTTACCCTCGACGACCCGCACGTGGACCTTCATCGTGTCACCGGGACCGAACGCCGGGATGTCGTCACGCAGGCTGCTGCGGTCGACCAGATCAGTGGGGTTCATGGGCGGGATGCCGGGGTGGGGCGGCAAGTCATGGCGCGTGAGGCTCCTCGAGGGGTGTTGCAGGGGACGGGTCAGGATAGCCGAACTCCTCCAGGACCCGCATCTCCGCGCGGGTCAGGCCACCCCTGGAAACGAGCAGATCCGGGCGGTGGCGAGCGGTTCGATCGAGGGCCGAGGCCTGACGCCAGCGGGCGATGCGGGCGTGATCGCCGCTGCGCAGCACATCTGGCGTCTCCCACTCCCGGAAGGTCGCCGGGCGGGTGTACTGCGGGTACTCGAGCAGCCCGCTGGTGAACGACTCATCGGCCGCCGACTCGTGGTTGCCCATCACCCCTGGCACCAGGCGGGCGACGGCCTCGACGACGAGCATGGCCGCCACTTCGCCCCCGCCGAGCACGACGTCGCCGATGCTCAACTCCCCGTCGCAGAGGTGGTCGACGACCCGCTGGTCGACGCCCTCGTACCGTCCGCACAACAGGGAGAACCCCTGCTCACGGGCTTCGGCGAACTCGTGGGCCGTCGCCTGGTCGAACCGACGACCGCCGGGGCTGAGCAGCAGCAACGGCCGGGGCGGATCGACGGCTTCGACGGCGGCGAAGATGGGTTCGGGGGTGAGCACCATCCCCGCTCCCCCACCGAATGGCATGTCGTCGACGCTTTTGTGGACGTCGGTGGTGTGCGCCCTCAGGTCGTGGACCCGCAGGTCGAGCAGGCCCCGAGACTGAGCCTTCCCGAGGAGACTCTCGCCGAAGAACGCCTCGAGCATTCCCGGGAAGATGGTGAAGACGTCGATGCGCATAGCGCCTCGCAGTCTTTCGCACAGTTCTGCCGCCCAGCGGCTCTGAACTGTGCGAAAGCGTTTCAGAGGTCGAGAAGGC
>JBKJLU010000171.1:0-3782 GCA_046596815.1 Acidimicrobiales bacterium
CGTCGACGACGACGGCAGCGTGGGCACGGTCACCATCGGCTCGAAGGACGGCGAGGCGGTCCGCGAGGCCCGTCGCCGCATCGAACTGATCCTCGATCCGCCCAAGGCCGAGGTCGGCGCCATCTACAGCGGTCGCGTCGTCAACATCACCAAGTTCGGCGCCTTCGTCAACATCCTCCCCGGCCGTGACGGCCTGGTCCACATCTCCAAGCTGGGCCAGGGCAAGCGGGTCGAGAAGGTCGAGGACGTGGTCGACCTCGGCGACGAGATCCAGGTCCGTGTCGACGACATCGATCCCCAGGGCAAGGTCAGCCTCTCCATCGCTGGCGATACCTCCGGTGGCGGCGGTGGTGGTGGCAACGGCGAGGCTCGTGAGTCCCGCCCGCCCCGCGAGCCCCGGGCCCCCCGTGCCGCGGCTCCTTCGGCCGAAGCAGACTCCTCGGATGCCGGCTCCTCCGATGGCGGCGAAACCAAGACGGCATCCTTCGAGGAGTTCTTCGAGGAAGAGGCCGGCTCGGAGTTCGGTGACCTCGGTCCGGCCGAGCAGGGCGGCAACGCCGGCGGCTTCGGCGGCGCCCCCCGTCGTTCCGGCGGCGCGGCTGGCGGGGCCCGTCGCGGCGACGCCGGTGGCGGCCGTGGCCGCGGCCCCCGCCGCTGAGTCATTGGCTTCGCTCTGCGGTGGGCCCTCCGGGCAGGGCCTTGCCGCTCAGCGGCGGCTGCTCTCCACCGGGAAAATTCGCGACGAGGTTGTCTCATCGTCCCCCCGTGCGGGATCCAAGACGCGGGGATTACAACCTCGTCGCGAATTTCCACGGCGGACTGGCGCTCCCTACGCCGCAACGGCCTCCTCGTGAGTGTTCAGTCCACTCGGCTTGATTCGGGATTGACCGTTGTCACCGAGCGCATGCCCGACATGCGCTCGGTGGCGGCGGGCTTCTGGGTCGGTATCGGGGCGCGGGACGAAGCGCCCGAGTTCTCCGGTGCATCACACTTCCTCGAGCACCTGCTGTTCAAGGGCACGCCGACGCGCTCCGCGCGCGACATCGCCGAGTCAATCGATGAGGTGGGCGGCGACTTCAACGCCTTCACCACCAAGGAGTACACGGCCTTCGAGATCCGGCTGCTGGCCGAGCAACTCGACCTCGGCCTCGACATCCTCTCCGACATCGTGTGGTCGCCGACGCTGCAGGCCGACGAGGTCGAGACCGAGCGGTCGGTGATCCTCGAAGAGATCCTCATGAGTCGAGACGAGCCCGACGATCTCGTCCACGACCTCCTGGCCGAAGCGCTGTTCCCCGGCCATCCGCTCGGGCAGTCGACGCTTGGCGACGAGGCCACCATCGAGGCGATGGGTCGCGACGCCATCGCCGACTTCCACGCCGCGCACTATCGGCCCGAGCAGATCGTCGTCGCCGTGGCCGGCAACCTCGACCATGACGCCGTCGTCGATGCATTGGCGGCCCGTTGCCCCGACATCCCCGGCGGCGCACCGGCTCCTCGCTGCCCCATCCCTGGGGGCATCGGGCCGGCGATAACGCGCAAGCGCAAGACCGAGCAGGCCCACCTTGTTCTGGGTGTCCGCACCCCTGGCGCCCTCGACGACGATCGCATCGCCCTCGAGGTCGTCAACCAGGCCCTCGGTGGAGGCATCAGCAGCCGGCTGTTCCAAGAGGTGCGTGAGCGGCGCGGCCTCGCCTATTCGGTCTTCTCCTATCGCTCGTCCTGGCACGACTGCGGGGTGCTCGCCTTTTATGCGGGCACGGCACCGAAGAACGTCAAGCAGGTCGTCGGGCTCTTCCACGAGATCCTCGACGACCTCGTCGCCAACGGCCTCAGCGATCGCGAGCTGGCCATCGCCAAGGGTCAGGTCAAGGGGTCCACGGTGCTCGGCCTCGAGGACACCGGCGCCCGCTCGGGACGCATCGGCCGCAGCCAACTCGTCCACGGGTTCGTCGCCGACATCGACGACCTCCTCGCCCGCATCGAGGCCGTCACGCCCGACGACATCCACCGAGTCGTCAAGGCGATCGGCGCCGAAGAGCGGGCCCTCGCCGCCATCGGACCCTTCACCAAATCCACCTTCGCCTGACCCAGCCCGACACCTCAGCGGAGAGGGATTGGCCGGTACGATCGGTTGATGGCCGTGAAGGTGGGCGTGTTCGGCGCCGGAGGACGGATGGGCGCAACGGTGTGCGACGCCGTGCTGCGCGATCCCGACCTCGAACTGGTGGCCGTGGTCGACCCGCATCACGCCGGGCTCGACCTGCGGTCGATCACCCATCACGACTCGGGCGGTCTGCAAATCGCATCCTCCCCCGACGCGCTGGCCGAGGCCGGGGCCGAGGTCGCCGTCGACTTCACCGTCGTCGATGCGGCCCGGACGAACGTGGCCTGGTGTGCCTCCAACGGTGTGCACGCGGTCGTCGGCACCACCGGATTCAGCGACGACGACCTTGCGTCGTTCCGCCGGTCCTTCGAACGCAGCAACTGTTTGATCGCACCCAACTTCGCCATCGGCGCCGTGCTGATGATGCGCTTCGCCGAGATGGCGTCGCCGTGGTTCGAGACGGCCGAGATCATCGAACTCCACCACGACCAGAAGATCGATGCGCCCTCAGGGACGGCGATGCGCACCTCCGAACTGATGGCGGCGGCGTCGTCGGACTGGGCGCCCGACCCCACCAAGAAGGTCGTGGCCGACGGGGCCAGAGGCGGCGCGGGCGCCGGCGGCATCCGCGTGCATTCCGTCCGTCTCCGGGGGATGGTGGCCCATCAGGAGGTGCTGCTCGGCACCGAGGGCCAGAGCCTGTCGATCCGCCACGCCAGCTACGACCGCAGCTCGTTCATGCCCGGCGTGGTGCTGGCGTGCAAGCACATGGCCGAGCACCCTGGCGTCACCGTCGGCCTCGAGCCGTTCCTCGGCCTTTAGACAGAGTCCAGCTTCTCGATCACCTTGGTGACGGTGTTCCAGTTCCGAGCGGTGACGGCGACGCCGAGGCGCCGGTCGAGCACCTTGGCCAGCTTCGATTCCTGCACGCCGTCTCGGTACCAGACGTAGAGCACGCCATCGCCGAAGGCCAGCTCGTCGGGAGCGAAGTCCTCGGATTCGAGGGCGCGCACCCGGTCAGGCGTCGGTGTCTTCTCGAGGAAGCAGCAGTGGTAGCGGGACGGCTCGTCGAGCGCCTCGGGCATCGGGTTGTCGCGCACTGCGGCCTCGAGTTCGGACGAAGAACGCACCAGGACACGGCAGTCGACCCCGATGTCATTGGCGATCGCCTTCTCGAGTTCGGTCGCCATCGCCGTGCCGCTCTTGCGAGCACTGGTGAAGACCACGTTGCCGCTCTGCAACAACGTGGCCACGTCTTTGTGTCCGAGCCCCTCGACGACGGCCCGCAGGTCGGCCATCGGCACCTTCTTGTTGCCTCCGACGTTGATGCCCCGAAGGAAGGCGGCGTAGCGCATGCCTGACGGTAATTCGAGCGCCGGGACGAGCGAGGCGACGAGCTCGCCCGTGGGATCGCCGTTTGCTCTCCGAATCCCTTAGGGTGCCGAAGTAATGGCGATCACCGAGGCAGCGACGACGACCGACGAATCCTTGCGGCAGGAGGTCACGACGTGGCTGCGGGGCCACTTGCCGCCGGCGTGGATGACGGCGGCGGAGGCCGACGACGACGACGGTCTCAGGGAAGCGGGCAGAGGGTTCGACCAACGGGGTTTCCTCAAGGAGATCGGCGCCGCCGGCTGGGCCTATCCCACCTGGGAGGTCGAGTACGGAGGCAAGG
>JBKJLU010000326.1:0-2998 GCA_046596815.1 Acidimicrobiales bacterium
CAGGCGCCGACGGGGTCGACGTTGGCGTCGTTGGACCAGACGGCGATCTTGGTGCGATGGCCGGGCTCCCGAGCGCAGGCCTTGAGCTCGACGACGCCGCCGGCGATCTCGGGAACCTCGAGCTCGAAGAGACGCTTGATGAGACCCGGATGCGTGCGGGACACGACGATCTGGGGGCCCTTGGTGGTCTTGCGGACCTCGACGATGTAGGCCTTGAGCCGGCTGCCATGGTCATAGCGCTCGTTCTGGACCTGCTCGGCCTGGGGCAGCAGCGCCTCGACCTTGCCCAGGTCCAACAACGTGTAGCGGTTGTCGCTCTGCTGGATGATTCCGGTGACGATGTCGCCCTCGCGGCCGGCGTACTCCTCGTACTTCTGATCGCGCTCGGCTTCGCGGACCCGCTGGGACATGACCTGCTTCGCCGCTTGGGCGGCGATCCGCCCGAAGGCCGCCTCGTCTTTCTCGACCTCGAACTCTGCCCCGATGGGCGCACCCTCCAGATCAACTTCCTGGGCCCAGATGTGGTACTCGCCGGTGTCGGGATCGATGTCGACCCAGGAGTTCTCCCAGGCCCCGGGCATCCGCTTGTAGGCGGTCTCCAGGGCGTTGGCGAGCGCCTCGAACAGCGTCTGCACGGGGATACCCCGGAGCTCGGCGATCTGGCGCATCGCCTCGAGCATGTCGGCGTTGTTGGCAGTCATGACGTCGTCGCTTTCCTGACTTTGCCGGGTTTGGCAGTGGGACCCCACTCGAAGACGGTGCGGGCCTTTTCGATGTCGTCGTACGTGAGGGTGCGGCCGGCGACCACGATGTGGTCGTCCGTCGCTTCGGTGAGCTCGCCCGAGAAGCGGCGATCACCCTCGACGTGGGACTTGGTTTTCACGCTCACGGTCGTCCCGAGGAACCGGGCGAAGTGGGCCGGCGTCTTCAGCGGACGCTCGAGACCCGGGCTCGACACCTCGAGGGTGTAGCGGCCGGGAACAGGATCGTGGAGATCGAGCAGATCGGAGATCTGCTCGCTGAATCGGGTGATGGTCTCGAGGTCGATGCCGCCGGGCTGGTCGAGATAGACCCGCAGCAGGCCGGGACCGTGCTCGACGTCGACGACTTCCGCGCCGGAGGCAGCCACGAAGGGCTCGATGAGCGCCCGGACCCGTTCAATGACGTTCATGACCAGCCTCCTTCCTCGTGACGATGCGGTAGCAAAGAAAAACGTGGGCTTCCGCCCACGTTTTGCCACCACCCGGATTCAAACGGAACAGCCCGGCGAGGATAGCAAAACCTCTCGGGATGTCCGGGGTCAGCTGCGGGGCGCGGTGGCCTTCCAGGCGTCCCAGTAGGTGACCTCTTCGACCGGCCGGCGCTTGGCCTCGCCCCACTTGCCGGTCGGGTAGCCGACGGGGATCAGGGCGAACGTGCTCACGTCCTCGGGAATCTCGAGCACATCCCGCACCTCCTGCTCGTTGAGCTTGTGCACGGTCGTCAGGGTGGTGCCGAGGCCCAGGGCGCGAGCGGCCAGGAAGAGGTTCTGCACGCCCGGGTAGATCGAGGCCGGGTCGCCGCCCTTGGCGCACGGCACCAGGATCACGGGGGCCTCGCCCATGTGTTCGCCCAGGTGGTCGGCGCTGTTGAGTACCCGCTGGGTGGTCGTGTCCTCGGCGGGGGTACGTGACCGGTACATTTCGGCGACCGGCGCCCACGACTTCTTGTAGATCTCTCCGAGCTTGGCCCGCTTCTCGGCGTCCTTGACCACGATCCAGCGCATCGGCTGGCCGTTCCCACCGGACGCCGCCTTGGTCGCCGCCTCGAGCATCGTCCAGAGGTCGTCGTCGCTCACCGCCTTGTCGGCGTCGAGGCGCCGCATCGCCCGGGTGGTTCGCATCGCTTCGAAGACGTCCATGGAGGAGTGTCTATCGCTTTCGAACAGTCCCGCCGGTGGGGCAGCCCTCTATCGTGCGAAAGCGGCGATGACGTTGGTCAGTTCGAGTTCGTCGCGGTCGCCGGTGGCTCGGTCCTTGCGCTCGACGATGCCCTTGGCCAGGCCCTTGGCGCCGACGATGAGTTGGGTGGGCATGCCGACGAGGTCGGCGTCGGCGAACTTGACGCCGGCGGAAGCCTCGGCGCGATCGTCGTAGAGGACGGAGATGCCCGCGGAGGTGAGCTCGTCGTAGAGGCGGTCGGCGGCCGCGGCCACCTCGGCGTTGCGGTTGGCCCCGAGGCTCAGCAGGTGGATGCGGAACGGCGCCATCTCGACCGGCCAGCACAGGCCGGCATCGTCGTGGTGCTCCTCGGCGACGACCGCGGGAAGGCGGGAGATGCCGATTCCGTAGCACCCCATCCAGAAGGGTTGCTCCTTGCCGTCCTCATCGAGGAAGGTGGCTCCGGCGACCTTCAGGCTGTAGGTCAAGCCGAGCTGGAAGGTGTGGCCGGCCTCGACCGATCGACCCAACTGCACGGGCGCGCCGCAGCGGGGGCAGGGATCCCCGGCGACGACGGTGGCAAAGTTCCCGAAGGCGGACGGATCGAAGTCGCGCCCGAGGGTGGCGCCGCTGACGTGGTGGTCGGCCCTGTTGGCACCGGTGACCCAGGTGCGGGGCGCTTTCACCGCCTTGTCGGCCAGCACCCGCACGCCCTGGCCGGTCAGCCCCATCGGACCGATGTAGCCCTTCACGAGTTCGGGGTGAGCGGCGAAGTCGGCATCATCGAAGGGCCGCATGCCCTTGGGCACCCGCACCTCTCGGTCGCCGGGAACGAGCACGATGACCGGCGATCCGTCGGCGCCTTCGTTCTCGTCGACGAGGGCGATGCACTTCAACATGCCGGCGGCGTCGAGGTCATGTCCGGCAGCGACGAAGTGCTCGACCACGAGGTCGATGCCGGGACGGTCAGGCGTGTGGTGCTCGACGAGGGCCTCGGGAGGAGTGGGCTTGTCGTGCCAACGGTCGCCGGCGACGGCGGCTTCGGTGTTGGCCGCGTAGTCACACGCCGAGCACTGCAC
>JBKJLU010000329.1:0-4018 GCA_046596815.1 Acidimicrobiales bacterium
GCCACGAGGTCGTGGATGCGGGCCGCCCGACAGGCTTCGACCAACTCGCCATCGGTGGCGTCGGGCTTGGCGTAACGCAGGTTCGAGGCGATCGATTCGTGGAAGAGGTGTGGGTCCTGGGTCACGACGCCGATGGTGTCGACGAGGCTGGCCACCGTGGCCTCGCGCACGTCGATGCCGTCGATGCGCACCGCCCCCGAGGTGACGTCGTAGAGCCGCGGTAACAGCATCGACGTCGTCGTCTTGCCCGCTCCGGAGGGACCGACGAGCGCCGTCATCGAGCCGGGCGCGCCGGAGAACGAGACGCCCTGCAACACCCAGTCGGACGGCTGGTCGTCGACCACCGCACCCTCGGCTTCGAGTGAGGGGATGGAGACGGTGGAGGGCGCCGGGTAACGGAACCACACGTCGTCGAAATCGATGCGTCCGGCGGCTCCGACGATGGGACGGGCGTCCGGCGCCTCGACGATGGCGTGGGGTGCATCGAGCACCTCGAAGCAGCGCTCGAACGACACCAGCGCGGTCAGCAGCTCGACGCGGGCGCCGGCGAGATCGGTGAGGGGGGAGTAGAGGCGGGCGACGTACGCGGCAAGAGCGACGAGTCCGCCGATCTCGAGGGTGTTGCCGATGACGGCGCGACTGCCCACCCAGTACACGCCGGCGGTGCCGACGGCCCCCATGAGGGTGAGGCTGGCGTAGTAGAGCCGCGAGGTCATGGCGAGGGTGACGCCCGCATCGCGCACGGCGCCGGCCTTCGACGAGAACTCGCGGACCTCGTGCTCGCGGCGACCGAAGAGCTTCACCAGCAGAGCGCCCGAGACGTTGAAGCGTTCGGTCATGGTGGCGCCCATGTCGCCGTTGAGGGTCATGCGGGCTCGCGACAGCCCGACCATGCGGGGCGACAAGAGACGGTCGACGGCGATGATGCCAGGGACGATGAGCAGCGCGCAGGCCGTCACCTGCCAGTTGAGAAACAGCATGGCGGTGACGGTGGCGGTGAGCAGGAAGACGTTCGACGTCACCGTGGCCAACGTCGTGACCGTGCCCTGGGCGCCGACGACGTCGTTGCTCATGCGACTCATGAGCTGTCCCGTCTGGGTGCGGGTGAAGAAGGCGATGGGCATGCGCTGCACGTGGTCGTAGAGCGCCGTGCGCATGTCGTAGATGAGACCCTCACCGATACGCGAGGAGAGGTAGCGGTTGCCGAGGCGAAGCGCCGTCTCCCCCAAGGCCAGTCCCACGGCGATGAGCACCAGCAGGTTGATGTGACCGAAGTCGCGATCGGGGATGGCCGTGTCGATGAGGCGCTTGAACACCAGGGGCGGGGCGATGGCCACCAACGACGATCCGGCCATGGTGGCCAGGAACGCTCCGATCATCTTTTGGTACGGCTTGGCGAACCGCCAGGCCCGCCGCAGGGTGGCGCGGTCGATGCGGGCGTTCCTGGCCTCTTCGGCCGTCAGCTTCGTCCCGCGTCCACGCCCACCCATCAGCCCTGCCATTCATTCAGTGTCCCACTCGCTCGACGCTTCGATGGCTGTCAATATGTCGGTGTGGACGTGAAACCGATCGAAGCGTGCTGCGCCCCGGTGCTGTGCTCGCCCTTGTCCGAGCGCGACGCCGACGAATTGGCGGCGGCCTTCAAGGTGCTGGCCGATCCGGCGCGCCTACGCCTGTTGTCGTTGATCGCCAGCGCCGACGAGGCCTGCGCCTGCGACCTGGTCGAGCCCATCGGCAAGTCTCAGCCGACGGTCAGCCATCACCTGGCCGTGCTCACCGAAGCCGGCCTCGTCACCCGGGAGAAGCGGGGGAAGTGGGCTTGGTATCGCGCCGTTCCCGAGCGTCTCGCTGTGCTTCGGGACGTGCTCGGTGCCCCCGCCGGCGTTGGCTGAGGTCAACATGACTGAACGTCCTGAGCTGTGGCGGCGCGCCGTCGCCGAGGCCCTCGGCACCGGTCTGCTCGTGGCCGTCGTCGTGGGATCGGGCATCGCCGCCGAGACGCTTTCGCCCGACGACATCGGACTGCAGTTGTTCGAGAACGCGGCGGCGACCGTGGGTGGACTCGTCGCCCTGATCCTGGCGCTCGGACCGGTGTCGGGCGCCCACTTCAATCCGGTTGTGACGCTGGCCGACCGCTACTTCGGTGGGTTGGAGAACCGCGATGTCCTCGCGTACATCCCGGCGCAGATCGTCGGCGGAGTCGCCGGGAGTCTCTTGGCCAACGCCATGTTCTCCCATGAGGTGCTCGAGTTCTCGACGAAGACGCGCAGCGGAGGGGGGCTGTGGCTGGCCGAAGCCGTGGCCACCGTCGGATTGTTGCTCGTGATCTTCGGGGTCGTGCGCTCTGGTCGCGCCAACGTGGCGCCATTCGCCGTCGGTGCCTACATCGGCGCCGCCTACTTCTTCACTTCGTCGACGAGCTTCGCCAACCCGGCGGTGACCATCGCCCGGATGTTCAGCGAGAGCTTCGCCGGCATACGCCCGACGTCGGCCCCCGCCTTCATCGTCTTCCAGGTCGTGGGCCTCGCCGTCGCCATCGTCCTCATTCGTGTGCTGTACCCCGACGCCCGGAACACCGCCGACCACGTGATCGTGCCGACCGGGAGTTAGGGCATGGCGAAGTAGCGCGACATCGGACCGGCGCCGGGGCAGGCGAAGTTCGGGTCGTACTGGCCGGGGAGCAGCTGCACGAGCACGACCGGACCGCCGGCGAAGCCCCGGGTGGCGCAGTACTCGCCGACCGCTTCTGCCCCGGGGGCACCCGCCGACCACACCGGCACTTGGGCCTGCTCGTCGCCGGTGATCTTCTTGTACTGGAAGGGCGTGGAGTAGATGCCGACGCCGAGACCGGCTTCCCTGGCGGCGTCGACGGCGCCGCGGATGACCACGGCGTTCAGGTCTTGCTCGGGCGCCCAGTAGTTCAGCTGCTCGATGTCGAGCCAGACGAACGGGGCGTTGACGCCCTGTGACTTGGCATAGGCGAGGGAATCGCGGATGCCGTTGAGGGCGAAGTTGTAGGCCACGCAACCGACAACCCCGTTGCAGTCGGGCTGGCGGTCACTGGAAGCGCCGGCGGCCAACTCTTGGGCGGACCGGGGAAAGTGGACGTTGACGTAGATGCCGGCGGCGCCACGTGCCCGCGCCCACTGCCACTGCTCGCCCAGGCACTTGTTGTACTTGAACGCACGGCCACCGTTGACGCCGATGATGTTGAAGGCGGCGGGGTCGGTGGGGAACGACCCGCCGCACTGGGGATAGGAGATGTCCCAGCCGAACTCGTTGTCGAGCAGACGCTCGGCCTTGGGAGCGGGACCGCGTCCGTGACTCTTGCCCTTTGCCTTGACCTCGGGCCCCTCTGCGGGCGCCGCAGCCACCGGGGTGGGCGACGGCGTCGCCACGGGGGCGACGACGGGTTCAGGGACGGGACCAGGTTCGTGGCGGCCCGTGCCGCCGGCGATGGCGATGAAGGTGCCCTTGGCGCCGGTGGCCACCGGCGCCCCCAGGTAGGGGGCATCGCCGTAACTGAAGACCCCGCCGTCGCCGGACAGGAGCCAGTACCCGTTGCCCTCGGGATACAGGGTCATGCCGGCGATGGGCTTCGTCAGGGTCTCGTTGGCGGCCGTTCCGTGGAAGACGGCGTCGCCGAACGTGAAGACGCCGCCATCGGCCGCGACCAGGTAGTAGCCCTTGCCTGACGGGGTCGGAACGAGGTCGACGATCCGCGCGTTGACCGGCTGGTCGGCCAGGGCCCCGAAGTAGTCGGCATCACCGAACGAGAACACGCCGCCGTCGGCGCCGGCCAGCCAGTAGCCCTTGCCGGTCGGAGTACCGGCCACCGAAACCACCTTCGTGTTGAGGCCCAGGTCGACGGCCGACCCGAAGTAGCCGGCGTCACCGAAGGCGAAGACGCCGCCGTCGGCTCCGGCCAACCAGTACCCCCGGTGGCTGGGAGAGCTCTCGATGTCGGTCACCGCGGCAGCCGTGGTGTCGGCGGCCGATCCGTAGAACTCGGCGTCAC
>JBKJLU010000425.1:0-2716 GCA_046596815.1 Acidimicrobiales bacterium
CGAGACGATCCGATGCAACGAGTTCGTCGATCCCGAACTGGCGGATGGTTTCGAGAAGGCGGTAGCGGAGCCGACCGTCGTCGTGGTCGGCGCCGACGAGCGATGATCGGACCAGACGATCGAACGCTCGCAGCACCACCAGGTCGTCGATGTCGCCGTAGACACCGATGAACGCGTTCAGGTCGAATCCACCGGCGAACACAGCGGCTCGCGCCAGCACGTCTCGTTCGGTCTCGTCGAGCAGGTCATAAGACCACCGCACCAACTCGGTCAACGACTGTTGACGACGTGGGGCACTCCCGGCGCCCTCGAGGAGGCGGAACCGATCGTCGAGGCGGTCACGGACGTCGGTGACGCTCATGCCGGCCATGCGGGCGGCGGCGAGCTCGATCCCCAAGGGAAGGCCATCGAGGCGCTGGCAGATCTCCAGCACTGCGGGCGCGGTCGCCGGATGGTCGTCGAGGGAGAAGTTCGGCCGCACCAACCTGGCCCGCTCGACGAACAATGCCACTGCGGGGGACAGCGGATCGTCCACCGTCAGCGGGAGAACCGGCACCCCATGTTCGCCTCGCGCGTGGAGCGGCTCTCGTGAGGTCGCCAGGATCCGCAGTCCGTCCGTTCCCTCGAGCAGCTGTTCTGCCAGGTCGCAGGCCACCTTCAGAACGTGCTCGCAGTTGTCGAGCACGAGCAGGAGATCCTTCCGGGACAGCGTGCCGATCAGCGTCTGAGCGATCGGCGTGTCGGCCTGAGGAGTGACACCGAGCGTGCTCGCAATCACATCGGGAACCGCTCCCGCATCTCCAACCGCAACAAGGTCCACGAACCACACGCCGTCACGAAAGCGAGACCCGATCATGTCGGCGACCTCGACCGCGAGACTGGTCTTTCCGACCCCGCAGGCACCGGTGAGCGTGACCAGACGGTGCTCACCGACCCACTCACCGATGCGACCCAGCTCCTCAACGCGCCCGATCAGGGGCGTCGGTCGGATCGGAAGATTCGACCGGGCCGGCTCGACCACCCGTACCGGCGCAAACGTGCCGCCACCTAGCTCGAACAGCCGGAGTGGTTCGGCAACGTCGCAGAGGTGACAGACACCGAGGTCGGTCACATCCGTCGCTGCCGCTGCAGCGCGGACCGAATCGGTGATCAACACCTGACCGCCGTGCCCGGCCGCCTCCACACGCGCCGCCGTGTTCACGACCGGGCCGAAGTAGTCACCGTCGCGCTCCTCGGCCTCCCCGAGATGCAACCCCATCCGAACCCTCAACGACGGACCCGGCCACGTCGCACCATCGAGCGCGAGTTGCGCCTCGGTCGCAGCGCGCACGGCATTGGACGCCCGACCGAACGCCGCCGCGAACGAGTCGTCGGCAGTCGCGAACACATAGCCACCGTTGCCCTCGATCGCAGTGCGAAGAATCGTGTCATGCACCCTCAGCGACGCTGCCATCGCATCGCTGTCAGCAGCCCACAACCGCGTCGACCCTTCGACGTCGGTGAACAGCAATGTCACCGTGCCCGACGGCAACTCCTGCGCTCCGTCCCCGCTCCCCGACATCTGCCCAGCTTGCCAGCTCCGTACGGCGAGCGCGCACGCATCGCAATCGCCATCGGTTCGACCTCCCCAGGGAGTCTCGCCGGCGAAATGGGGAGGTCTCCCGATGCGAGCCGGCGGCGATTCCCCGATGATCGAACTCATCATCACCAACCACTCACAAGGAGAGCGGAACATGAGCGAGACCATGACCAACGCCGACGTCGTCCGACGCGGCTACGAGGCCTTCAACGAAGCCGACATCGACACGATCCGGCGTCTCTGGCGCGACGACGCCACCTGGACGACGCCCGGCCAAAGCACCGTCGCCGGTACCGCACGAGGCATCGACGCAGTCATCGCCCAGTACGGCCGCTACGGCGGCGAGACCAACGGAACCTTCCAGGCCCAACTGCACAACGTCTTCGAGGCCGAGGACGGACGGGTCGTCGGCCTGCACCGCAACATCGGCGAACGCAACGGCAAGCAGCTCGACACGATGTGCTGCATCGTGGTCGAGATCGAGGGCGGCCAGGTCAAGTCCGGCGTCGAGTACTTCTTTGACCTGGACAACTGGGACCAATTCTGGTCCTGAGCAAACCGCCGGCAGGAGGGCCAACGATGGACGGTCTCGCATGGCCGAGCGAGGAGATCGTCGCCCGACATGCGCTCCGGTCACTTCCGGACATAAGGACCAACCACCTCTCCCGAGTTGCTTCAGTTCTGGGGCACCGGAGACCTGGGACCTACTGCCCAAACCTCGCCTGCTACTCGAAGGAGTCGGAGAGCGTTCAACGCAGCGTTGGAACGACCGTCTCGTTCCTTCATGGGCCGCCACCGGAAGGAACGCGAAGTGCCCGTGCGGTAGCAGCAAGAGTTTCAAGAGCTGCAACGGGTTGACCACCGATCTGTCGCGGTCCACGGCGGGGCCAAGAGCCGCTCGTAATCCCGCTCGACAATGCCAACCGAATACTCGGCTTCCGGCGCACTGGTCAGTGCCCCTCCTCCGGCACCTCGAAACTGTCCCGCACCTCCAACGACGCAGCGAGCGCCCCACGCAACACCACACCATCCACATCAACGAACGGAAGAACCATCACAACCAACTCCTCAGTGGGCATCTCCCCTTGGGCCGGAAGGGATTTATGAGGCTTGAGCGTACTGGTGTTCCCACCTGAT
>JBKJLU010000396.1:0-10799 GCA_046596815.1 Acidimicrobiales bacterium
GAAGGCTGGGCGCCGCTGGCACTGGCGCGGGCGACGTGGGGAGCGAGTAAGCCCCTCGCCACCGTGTGGTGGGGGTTGGTACTCGTACGTTCGCTGTTGCCCGCCGGCTTGACGCTCGGGCTGGGCGCGTTGGTTGCGGCCATCGCGGGTGGGGAGGCGGTCACCGGTCCTCTCGTGCTGGTCGGCGTGTCGTTCGCCCTGCTCAGCATGTCGTCGCCGATCCACACCCAGGTCGGATCCATCCTCGGCGATGCCACGTCGGGCTGGTTGCAGGCGCAGTTGACGGAGGCGTGCTCGGGACCTCCCGGCATCAGCCACCTCGAGCGGCCGGGCTTGGCCGACGAGCTGGTCATGGCCCGCGACTTCGACCTCGGCATCACCGGACCTCCGCTCGCCGTGGCCCTCGGCTTCATCTCTGCGGGATTGGTCGAGCTCGGCGGAGGCGTCGCCCAGACGCTCGTGCTCGGTGTCGTGGTGTGGTGGGCGCCGCTCGTGATCGGCGGCGCCTGGCTGTCGACCCACTGGCTGTTGCGGGAGAGTTCGGTGTGGGCGAGCCGAACCGACCCCGACGTGATGAACGAGCAACGACACGCGGAGTATGCGTATCGACTTGCCGTCGAGGCCCACCCGGCAAAGGAGCTGAGGGTCTTCGGCCTCGGCGAGTGGACGGTCGAACGGTTCGCCACTCGACGTCGGCGGCTGGTCGATCTGCAGTGGAAGGCCATGCGGCTCCGCCAGCGATCGCTCCTCGCCGTGTTCGCCGTGCTCGGTGTCGCCCACGGCGTGGTACTCGTCCCGCTGATCGCATCGACGATCGAAGGTGACGTCAGCTTGGCGCGGTTGGTGGTCGCCGCTCAGGCGTTGCTGGGTGCGAGTGCGCTGGCCGTTGGCGGCTTTGCGTGGGCGCTCGAGGGCGCGGCACAACCCGTCCAGGTCGTCGAGCGACTCCGGTCCCGGATGGCGGCCGAGGGAGCACTCGGCCGTGTCGCAGGCGCAGTGCCGGTCGTCGCCGCGGGCCTGCCCACCTCGGAGATCCGCTTCCAGGACGTCGGCTTCACGTACCCGAGCGGCGGCGTGCCGGTGTACACCAACCTCGATCTGGCGATTCCGGCGGGTCGCTCGCTCGCCATCGTCGGTCGCAACGGCGTCGGCAAGACCACGCTCGTGAAGCTCCTGTGCCGCCTGTATGACCCCACGTCTGGTGCCATCACCGTGGACGGGCACGACCTGAGGTCGTTTGACGTCGAAGCCTGGCGCGAGCGGGTCACCGTGGTGTTCCAGGACTTCGTGCGCTTCGAGCTCTCGCTTCGTCGCAACGTGGTGCTCGACGACGCCGCTCTCGACGATGCGGAATTGGAACGACTGCTGGGCATCGCGGGCGCCGAGGGTCTGGCTGCACTCGACCAGCCGTTGACCAAGGCACAGCCCGGCGGCACCGACCTGTCGGGCGGTCAGTGGCAACGGGTCGCCTTGGCTCGAGCACTCTGCGCCGTCCACCTGGGGGCAGGAGTCGTGATCCTCGACGAACCCACGGCGCAACTCGATGTGCGCGGTGAGGCCGAGATCTTCGAGCGTCTCCTCGCTGCGACCGCCGGCTGCACCACCATCCTCATCTCCCACCGGTTTTCCACGGTGCGTCATGCCGACTGCATCGTCGTGATCGAGGACGGACTCGTCGTCGAGCAGGGCTCGCATGACGAACTCGTCGCCGCCGGCGGCCGTTACAAGACGATGTTCGAGCTCCAGGCGGCGCGCTTCGCCGACGACGTCGAACCTGACGATGAGACATCCGACGTGCTCGCATGACGGAGGCCGCCCTGGGAGACCTGCCGAACCAGAGAAAGGCCGTCTTCCACATCTTGCGTCTTGGCTTTCGGTACGAGCCGAAGCTTCTCTGGATCGCCCTCGCCACCACGGTCGCCGAAGCGTTGCCCGATGCGCTGGTTGCCCTCTGGCTGGGTCTCATCGCCAAGGGGCTGGCGACTCCCGGCAACCCCGATCGCACCCTCCTCGTCGTCGCCGGGTGCGGCATGGCGTTCTCATGCGTCGGCGGATGGGTGTTGCGGAACGGCAGCGACCGACTGAACCAGCGCTTTCGCCAACGGCTCGGCGTCGCCCTCGAGACCCACGTGGCTCGCCTGCAGGCCACGACGGTCGGCATCGAGCAACATGAGCGGCCCGAGGTGCTCGACCGCTTGGCCATGCTCCGCGACCAGGTCTTCACCCTCGACCACATCTTCTTGTCTGTCTTCGGCATTCTCGGCATCGCCATCCGCCTGTTGGTGGTGATGGGCGTCCTCGCCTCCGTTCATCCAGCGATGTTCCTGCTCGGCCTCGCCGCTTTGCCTCCGATGGCCGTGGCCGCTGGGGTGGGCCGCCGGGTGTCTGCAGTGTGGGAGGGCGAGGCGTCCAATCGTCGGCTGGCCCGCCACTTGTTCGTGCTCGGCACCGAGGCGGCGTCGGCGAAGGAACTTCGCGTCGGCGGTGCGTTGCGGGCGGTCGCAACCGGGCGCTCCGACGCGTGGGATGCGTTCCAGATGCCAGTCCGTCGCATGCGCATCCGGTCTGGACTCGCCCAGACGGCCGCGTGGTCGGTGTTCGCCACAGCCTTCGTCGCCACGGTGGCGGTCGTCGCCCGCGACTCGAGAGACGGCGCCGCCGCCCTCATCGTCGTTGCGGCCGGGGCGAGACTGACCGCATACATCGGGATGGCCGCCACCCAGATCAACACCTGGAGCTTTTTCATCCAGGGATCACAGCGCCTCCTGTGGCTCGAGGAGATGGTCGAGAGCCGACGGCGCAACGCCGCCGGCGTTCCGCCCGCTCGTCTCGCCGATGGCATCACCTTCGACGACGTGTCGTTCGCCTACCCCGGCAGCAACCAACCTCTCGTGGTCGAGCACGTAAACCTGCGACTCCCGGCTGGCTCGGTCGTCGCCGTCGTCGGCGAGAACGGCGCGGGCAAGTCGACGCTGGTGAAGCTCTTGGCGAAGCTCTACGAACCGACCGAGGGACGGATCCTCGTCGACGGGGTCGACCTTGCGACCATCGCAGCCCCCCCTTGGCGCGAGCGCATGGCTGGCGCCTTCCAGGACTTCGTTCGCTTCGAACTGCCTGCGCAGAGCACCGTCGGCCTCGGTGACCTTCCCCGCATCGACGACGCCGGCGCAGTCACCGGCGCGGTCGAACGAGCCGGCGCCATCGACGTCATCGAGCGACTCCCCGAGGGCCTTTCGACCCAACTCGGGCCGACCTGGCCCGGCGGCGTCGACCTGTCCGGTGGCCAGTGGCAGAAGCTGGCGCTGGCCCGAGGGCTCGTTCGCGAAGACCCGTTGCTCGTCGTGCTCGACGAGCCGACGTCAGCCCTTGACGCCGAGACGGAGCACGCCCTCTTCGAACGTTTCGCCGAGCAAGCGCGGGTGGCGTCCCTGGCCGGACGCGTGACCGTGCTCGTGTCGCACCGATTCTCGACCGTCCGCATGGCCGACCTGATCGTCGTGCTCTCGGGCGCCAACGTCGTCGAGGTCGGCACCCATGACGAGCTCGTCGCCCACGGCGGCACGTATGCCGAGCTCTACGCCATCCAAGCGTCGGCCTACCGCTGATCGGCCCCGGCGTAAGCTTCGACGCCTGGGGGGAGGAAGTAGGCGAAGGCGTGACCACGATGAGGCGTGAAGACGATGACGTACTTTCCACGATCATTGACGCGTCTGAGGATGCGATCGTTCTGGTCGACACCTGCGGCACGATCACCAGCTGGAATGCTGGAGCGACATCGGTGTACGGCTACACCCAGGACGAGACCATCGGTCGGCCTGTCCGCAGTTTCCTGACCGGAGACGAGCGCGTCTGGTCGGAGGCCTTTCAGGGAAAGTCCGGCAGCTCGATCGAGGGACCTCGGTCGCGCAAGGACGGCGCCGTCGTGATCGTCTCCGAGGCTCTGGCGCCGCTTTGTCGGGACGGAGAGGTGCTCGGGGTCGCATCGATCTCTCGAGACGTGAGCGCTCGCCGTCGCACCGATGAAGCGCTCGCGGCTGCCCGACGTCAACTCGAGCTGAAGAACGATCGTCTCGAACAGATGAATGTCGAGCTCGAGCAGTTCGCGTACGTCGCCTCGCACGACCTCTCCGAGCCGTTGCGGGCCGTTGCCGGCATGGTCGAGCTCCTCGAGCGCCGGTACAAGGGACGCCTCGACGCCGACGCCGACGACTTCATCCGCTTTGCCGTCAACGGATGCGTCCGGATGAAGGCCATGATCGACGACCTGTTGGCGTACGCCCGGGTCGGTCGTTCGTCCGGCGACCGGTCGCCCGTCAATACCGCCGTCACCGTGGCCACGGTGATCGCGGCGCTCGACGCCGTGATCGAGGAGAGCGCAGCGACGATCTCGGTCGGCGAACTGCCGACGGTCATGGCTGAGCCCACGGAACTGGCGCACGTCCTGCAGAACCTCTTGAGCAACGCCATCAAGTTCCGCCGCCCGAATGTCGCTCCTGAGGTCGAGGTCTCCGCCGAGCGGGAAGGCATGGCGTGGCGCTTCTGTGTCGCCGACAACGGCGTCGGCATCGAATCGAAGGACGCCAGCCGTATCTTCCGCATGTTCCAGCGGTTGCACGCCCGGGATGAGTTTCCGGGTACCGGCATCGGGTTGGCCATCGCCGAGCGGATCATCACCGATCTCGGTGGACGGCTCTGGGTCGAACCTCGCCGCACGGTCGGGTCGAAGTTCTGCTTCACCATTCCGGACGCCTCCGCGGACCCTCGGACATGACCGAAGAGCGCCTCTTGCCGTCGCCGTTGCTGGTGGTCGAGGACAGCGCTTCTGACGCTCGGCTGCTCTGCGAGTCACTGATCGACCAGGGTTGGAAGCGAGAGGCCATTCGGTCGGTGTCGACCCTGCGAGCGGCTCGCGCCGCCGTGCTCGAGGAGACGTATGCCGTGATCCTCCTCGATCTGTCACTCCCGGATTCCAGCGGACTCGAGAGTGTCGCCGTGATGGCCGCAGCTGCACCTTCGGTCCCGATCGTCGTCGTGACCGCAGGCGAGGCGGACGCGCTCGTGCTGGGAGCCCTCGCCGAGGGTGCCGACGAGTTCGTGACGAAGTTGCACGACGCGGGAGACGAGGTGTCCGCAGCGGTGCTCCGGGCCGTCGAGCGCCGCCGGGGGAAGGTCGACGTCGAGCCCGACGCCTCGGGAAAGGTCTTCGACTCGATCGATGCGCCGACGGCCGTGCTCGACGGTGCCGGACGGATCCTGTCGGTCAATGCCGCATGGCGAACCGTGGCTGAGGCCGCGGCTGCACCGGACATCACCGTGGGACCCGGGGTGAGCTATCTCCAGGTGTGCGACGTCGCCGTCGGCCCGTTCTCGGAGGGCGCCTCTGAGGCCGCTTCGGGGATCCGAGACGTGCTCGCCGGCCGCACGAACAATTTCATCCTCGACTACCTGTGTCCTTCGCAGGGTCAGGATCACTGGTTCAGCATGCGGGTATCGAACCTTGGCGTTCACGGAGGTGGGGCCGTCGTCACCCACCTCGACATCTCCACGCTCAAGGCGGCAGAGGAGCGGCTCCAGCGGGGCGGTGAGCGCCTGGCTGGCGTTGTCGACGAATCGTTCCCCATCTTCGCGTTGATCGACGGGACCGGCACGGTGCGCCACGTCTCCACGCAGACGAGCCACCTGTTGGGGATCAATCCCGACCAGGATGTCGGCGTCATCGGCTTCGCCCGTCTCGATCCGGCCGATGTTTCGGTTGCGCAAGCCGCGGTTGCGGCAGCCCTGGATGACCCGGGAGTGCAGAAGATGCTGCAGGTCCGGGCGAAGGACGGGCACGGTCGTTGGCGGGACCTCGATCTCATCGTCGTCAACCTGCTCGATGACGAACGGGTCGGCTCGATCGTGGTGATGGGAAGCGACGTGACCTCGGGGCGACGCGCCCAGATCCTCGGTCGGCTCGAATCAGGCTTGCTGAACCGTCTCCCTGCGGCCGTCATGGTCGCCGACGACCGCGGCGTCGTCGTCTATTGGAACGCGCGCGCCGAGACGATGTATGGCTACGCCGCCTCAGAAGCCATCGGCCGCCGCATCGTGGAACTCGACGTCGGGCCGGTGGCGCGCGAGAAGACCGAAGAGTTGATGGGCGCGATCACCAGGGGCGAGCGGTGGGAGGGCGAGTATGACGCCCGTCGAGCGGACGGCTCGGTCGTTTCGATTTACGCCACCCTCGAGATGATCTCCGACTTCGAGATCGGGTTCTCCGGCATGGTGGGCGCCTCCATCGACATCAGCGATCGCCGGCAGTTGCAGGCGGACATTGCGTTCGCGGCGCTGCATGATGCGCTCACCGGTCTTCCGAATCGCCGCCTCTTCGTGGATCACCTCGAAAGCGCTCTGGCCCGCAGCACGCGTCAAGACACGTTCGCCGCCGTCCTCTCCCTCGACGTCGACCGATTCAAAGTGCTCAATGATCGCATCGGACGAGAGGCTGGCGACGCCGTGCTTCGTACGGTTGCCGAGTTCCTCCAGGGCCTCGTGCCCCAGGGCGACCTCGTCGCCCGACTCGGCGGCGACGAGTTCGTCATGTGTTGCGAAGATGTCGGCGGAGCGGTGGAAGCCGTGGCCATCGCTGACGGATTGCTGCAGGCACTGCGGGCCCCGTTTCGCATCAGCGGGGAGGACGTCGTCGTCAGCGCCAGTATCGGGGTTGCGCTCGCCGTCGCGGGAGCCCATCCCGAGGAGCTCATCCGTAACGCGGGTGCTGCGATGTACGCCGCCAAGGAGGCCGGTCGCTCCCGGGTCGAGCTCTTCGACGACGACCTCCACGATCTCGCGAGGCGCCGGCACCGCACGGCCCTTGATCTGGCCGTGGCCCTCGACGAGGGACATATCGAGGTCTATTACCAACCGGAGATCCGGCTGGCGACGGGCGAGCTCGCCGGTTTCGAAGCGCTCGTGCGCTGGCGAAGTCCTGAGCGGGGCCTCGTCCCGCCCGACGAGTTCATCAGCGTCGCCGAGGAGAGCGGTCTGATCGGGCGCCTCGGTCGGGTCGTTCTCGAGGAGGCCTGTGCCGCCCTCAGTTGTTGGCTCGAAGTCGCACCGGAGCTGCCGCTGACGGTGGCCGTCAACGTTTCGGCGCGGCAACTCGCCGATCCGCAGTTCCCGGCCATCGTGCGCGCCGCTCTTGCCCGAGCCGGTGTTCCTGCGGCCCGGCTGTGCCTCGAGGTGACGGAGTCGGCCATTCTCGATCCGGAGGTGGCCGACGAGGCACTTCGAACGCTGAAGCGGATCGGCGTCCTGATCGCCATCGACGATTTCGGCACGGGGTATTCGTCGTTGAGTCGGTTGAAGCGGTCGCCTGTCGACTTCTTGAAGATCGATCGCGCCTTCGTGGGGGGTATAGGCATCGATCCCGAGGACGACGTCATCGTGACGACCGTGCTGAGCCTGGCCCACTCTCTCGGACTCGAAGTGGTGGCCGAGGGCGTCGAGACGACCCAGCAGTTGCAACGCCTTGCCAGTCTCGATTGCCAGTTGGGCCAGGGGTATATCTGGTCGCCGGCGCTCGAGCGCGAAGGGGCGACAGAGCTCGTGATGAACCGACCGGATGGATGGAGCCACTCGTCGCCGCCGACCGTGGACACATCGCCCGCGACCGATTCGACTGAGCCGGTCGATGCCCGTGCCGCCGTCGCCCTCCTTGCCCATGAACTCGCGGGGCCGCTGACCGCGCTAGTGGGGTACGCCCAGTTGCTTGTCGAAGTGGATGACCCGGTCCGTCGGGAGAAGGCCGTCCGCGCCATCGAGCGCAACTGTCGCCTGGCGCGCGCGTCGCTTTCGCTCGTCTCGGATGTCGCTTCCCTCGACGACGGGACCCTTCGCCTCGACCGCCAGGTGCTCGATCTCCAGGAGGTCGTGACCGATGCGATCGACCTCACCCTGGCGAAGACCGGTGCAGCAGTCACCTTCGACGTCGACGTTGCGACCACGGTGCTGACCGCCGACGCCGACCGCCTGGTCGGGGCGCTGGCCAACATCCTCGGCAACGCCCGCAAGTACTCGCCTCCGGGCGCAAGCGTTCAGGTCTGGTCCGAGGTCACCACCGAGCGGATCTTCCTGCACGTGACCGACGCCGGTCCGGGAGTTCCCTCCGATCGGGTGGGTCTCATCTTTCGCAAGTTCGGACGAGCAGATCGCGCGCGCGTCGGTTCCGGCCTCGGTCTGTTTCTGGCCCGGGGTATCGCCCGCGCTCACGGGGGAGAGCTCACGTACCGTCAGGCGCCCCTGGGCGGCGCCGACTTCGTCCTCGAGTTCCCGATCGTCAGCGTCGACTGATCGGTCAGTTCGGCGCGTTGCCGGCGAGCACGGACTCGTAGACGGCGAGGTACTTGGCGACCATGGCCTCCCGACTGAAGCGGGACCTCGTCGCCTCCCGAATCGCTCGCCGGTCGAGTCCGCCAGCCGCGTCGACGGCGGCGACGGCCCCGGCGGCGTCGGAGGTGAGAAATCCCGTCGAACCATGGTCGAGAAGTTCGGCCATCGAGCCCCGGTCGTAGGCGACGACCGGAGTTCCGCAGGCCATCGCCTCGACCACGCTGTACCCGAAGGGCTCATCGAAGTCGATGAGGTGCAACAGGGCGTGGGCCTCGCCCAGCACGGCGGCCCGATCCTCCACGGCGACTGGACCGATGTAGCGGACGCGATCCCCATCGACATGGGGAGCGACCGCTTCCGCGAAGTAGTGCTCGTCCTGGATGATGCCGGCGATCACCAGACGTCGGCCGGACTGCGCCGCCACCCGGATCGCCTCGGCCGTGCCCTTGTCCGGGTGGATGCGACCGAAGAAGAGCAGGTGTTCTGCGGGGGCGGGATGCAACTCGAAGGCGTCGACGTCGATGCCGTGGTGGATGGTTGCGGCGTAGTGCAGGCGGGGATGGCGGTCGGCGTCACTGATGGCGACATACGTCGTGGTGGCGTCGTACCGCTCGTACACGGGCACGATGCGTTCGGAGGAGAACCCGTGGATGGTGGTCACGACGGGAGTGTCGACCAGGGAGCTGTAGGTCAGGGGAAGAAAGTCGAAGCCGTTGTGAATGATGTCGAACTCCGTAGCCCGCTCGAACACTGCGGCAATGTGGGTGCATTCGGCGACCTTGGGGTCGATCGTCTCGTCCTCCGACCAGCCGGTGGCGGCGGTGCCGTGCAGCGTGGCCGAGGTGACGGAGTCGGCGGTGGCGAACAGCGTGACGTCGTGCCCGGCTTCCACGAGGCCCTCGGTGAGAAGCGAGGCGAACAGCTCCCACGGCCCGTAGTGACGGGGTGGAGTCCGCCACGCAAGCGGCGCGAGGACGGCGATCTTTCGTCGGGAAGGGTCGGGATGCGAGCCAGGAGAGGGTACGAGGCCAGCGTACCGGCGGGTGTAGAGAGACCGTTCCGGGTAGTCTGGGAGCAAGATCTCTTGGAAGAGTCGCCCGCTTGGGCTCGACCGAGCCCACGTTCGGAGCTCGTCGTGCCGTACCGCCCCCTCGTTTCCCCGACTTCTTCTTCGTTCGGGATTCTTTCCAGCTTTCCTCCCACGGCCTGTGGGATCGCGACGTTCTCGGCCGCCCTGGCGACGGGTCTCCTGGCCAATGGCGCCGCCGTCGAGGTGACCCGATGCGGCTACCGACCGGCGGTCGAACACGATCTCGTCCGCTCGTCGCTCGACGACTCCTCCGACGACCGCATCCGCGCCGCCGCCGAGGTGCTCAACCGCAACGATGTCGCCATCGTGCAGCATGAGTACGGGCTCTATGAGGGAGCCGACGGCGACACCGTCCTACGGATCATGGCGGCGGTCGAGGTGCCGATGATCGTCGTGGCTCACACCGTGCTGCGCTCGCCGACCCCGAATCAGCGCGTCGTGCTCGAGCGGGTCTGTGACGCGGCCGACGTCGTCGTCGTGATGACCGAGACGGCGTACGTCCGGCTGCTCGATGGTTTCGATGTCGATGCCTCCAAGGTGCTCGTCATCCCCCACGGGGCGGCCACGCCGCTCAACGACGATGGCGCGCTCGAGCGCCCAGCCGACCGTCAACAACAACTGCTCACCTGGGGCCTCATCGGTCCGGGCAAGGGCATCGAGTGGGCCCTCGACGCTGTCGCCAGCCTCGACGACCTGCGTCCCCGACCGACCTACCTGATCGCCGGCGCCACCCATCCCAAGGTGCGGGCTCATTCCGGCGAGGCCTATCGCGAGATGCTGATCGAGCGGGCGGCTACATCGGGCGCCGCCCCGATGGTGCGCTTCGACGACACGTACCGCGATGTCGATGCACTCACCGAGTTGATCCACGGCGCCGATCTCGTCGTCTTGCCGTACGACTCGGAGGATCAGGTGACGTCGGGTGTCCTCGTCGATGCGGTCGCCGCCGGCCGCCCTGTCGTGTCGACGGCGTTTCCGCACGCCGTCGAGTTGCTCGGCAGCGGGGCCGGACTCGTCGTACCCCAACGCGATCCGGCGGCACTGGCCGACGCCATCCGGGACGTGCTCACCGACGCCGACCTCGCGGCATCGATGGCCGCCGAGGCCCGCCGCTTGGCGCCTGACCTGTCGTGGACTGCGGTCGCTCGCCAGTACGGCGACCTCGCCGGGGAACTCGTGTCGTCGCCGGAGCTGGTCCGGACATGACGCTCGCCGTCCCGCCACCCTCGTTCGCCCACCTTCTGTCGTTGACCGACGAGATCGGTACCTTCGAGCACGCGGACCACCTCGATGCCCGTCGACATCACGGGTACTGCACCGACGACATGGCGCGCGTGCT
>JBKJLU010000411.1:0-3928 GCA_046596815.1 Acidimicrobiales bacterium
CCGGTCACCACTTCGCACGGGATGGCGGCCCGCCGATAGCTGAAGGACCCGTCCTTGTCGACGCTTCCGCCCTTCTGCACGCCGAACCACACGGCGACACAAGCCACGATCAACAACACCGTCACGATCGGCCGGGTGCGCGTCGGGTTGTCATCCTTGAGAGGGATCACGTGGCCGAATCTATCCACGCCCGAGTGCGTACTTTTGCAAGCGCGGTGCCTCGGCGGGTACTTTTGACATATGGCTCAGAACGACATCTTGAAGCGGTACCTCGACGCCGGCATGGCTTTCACCCAGCTGAGCCGGGAGCGGGCCGAGGAGTTCGTAAAGGACCTCGTCAAGGCGGGCGAGGTGCGACGCAAGGAGGCCGAGGAGGTCATCGAGACGCTCCTCGAGCGCAGCCGCAAGAACACCGAAGACCTCGTGAGCATGATCCGCTCGGAGATCGCCGACCAGCTGCGCAACCTCGGCCTCGAGGACATCGCCAAGCGGGCCGGGCTCTCCTCGACCGTGACGGACGCCGCCGAGAAGGTCGACGAGGCCGTCGAGCAGGTTGCCGACGCCGTCGACCCGGGGCCCGAGGTCGCAGCCAAGAAGGCGGCCAAGAAGGCGGCGGTCCGGTCCAAGGAGGCCGCCAAGAAGACGGCCACCGCAGCCGCCAACTCCCCGCTGGTCGTGCCCGGCGTCGCCAAGAAGGCGCCGGCGGCCAAGAAACTCATCATCCCGAAGTCGGCGGCCACCGGTGCCGCTCCGGCGAAGAAGGTCGGCGCCGCCAAGAAGACGGCACCGAAGAAGTCCTGACCGGTCGCGGGCGCCGGCGTCTCGACGCCGAGCTCGTCCGGCGGCACCTCGTCGAAAGTCGCCAGCAGGCCCAGGAGGCCATTGCTGCCGGCAGGGTCCTCGTCGGGGGCGCGCCTGCAGACAAGCCGGCCCGCATGGTGGCGGCCGACGAGCCCATCGTGCTCGCCGGTCCGCCTCCTCGGTTCGTCAGCCGTGGCGGCGAGAAGCTCGACGCCGCTCTGGTCCGCTTCGACGTCGATGTCAACGCCAAGCTCGCCCTCGATGCCGGCGCCTCGACGGGGGGGTTCACCGACTGCTTGTTGCAGCGGGGGGCAGCCGGGGTGATCGCCGTCGACGTGGGGTACGGCCAACTCCACGAGCGGCTGCGGGCCGACGATCGGGTGACGGTCCGTGAGCGAACGAACGTCCGGGCCCTCGCGCTCGACCAACCGGTGCCGGTGGTCGTCGGTGACCTCTCGTTCATCTCCCTGGCCACCGTCGCCCCGGCGCTCCTCGGGCCCAATGCGGCCGAGGGCGCCGATGTCGTGGTGCTCGTGAAGCCCCAGTTCGAGGCGGGAAGGGCCGAGGTGTCCAAGGGACGGGGCGTCGTGCGTGAGCCTGCGGTGTGGCGCCGGGTCCTCGGTGAGACGGCCTCCGCCCTCAGCGCCCAGGGAGCGGCGATGATGGGGGTCATGGTTTCGCCCCTGAAGGGGGCCGACGGCAACGTCGAGTTCCTCTTCCACCTGCGCGCGCACGAGGCGGGCGGTGTCGTGGGCGACGACGCCCTCGACGACGTTGTGGCCGAGGCGGCCGGCTGATGGCCAGGGTCGGCATGGTCGTGCATCGCGACCGCGACGAAGCGGGACTGTTGGCGAAGCGAGCCATCGAGTGGCTCCGCGAGCGCGACCACGAAATCCGCATCCCGGCCGACGACGCCGAGCTCGCCCAGCTCTCGGAGTTCTCGTGTCCCGACGAGCGGTTCTGTGAATCGCTCGATCTGGCCGTGAGTCTCGGCGGCGACGGCACCATGCTGCGCACCGTCGAGCTGGTGGCGCCGGCCGGCGTGCCCATCGTCGGGATCAACGTCGGCAACCTCGGCTATCTCACCGAATGCGAGCCCGACGAGTTGGAGGGCGCGCTCGAACGATTCTTCGCCGGCGACTACGCCATCGAAGAGCGCATGACCCTCTCGGTGTCGAGCGACGGGAAGTTCCCTGAGACCCATGCACTGAACGAGGCGTGGATCGAGAAGACCATGCCGGGGCACACGGTGCACTTGCGCTTGAGCCTGGCTGGAGTGGCCTTCACCACCTACGCCGCCGACGGCTTGATCGTCAGCACCCCCACGGGATCGACGGCCTACAACCTGTCGGTCCGCGGGCCGGTGGTGTCGCCGACGTTGCGGGCGATGATCGTCAAGCCGGTCTCGCCCCATCAGCTCTTCGACTTCCCGCTCGTCGTCGGCCCGGGAGAGGAAGTGCGCGTCGAGGTGCTCGAAGGTCGGTCGGCCACCCTGCTCGTCGACGGCCGCTCCATCGGCGAACTCGGACCGGGCGATGCCATGGTGTGCCGTGAAGGCGAGCACGCAGCCCGGCTCGTCCGTTTCGGCGAGCGCAACTTCCACCAGATCCTGAAAGCCAAGTTCGGCTTGGCGGACCGATAGGCATGCTCGTCGAACTCCGGGTCAGGGATCTCGGTGTGATTGCTGACCTGACATTGACATTCGGCCACGGCATGACGGCGTTGACGGGCGAAACGGGGGCCGGCAAGACCCTGGTCGTCGAGGCCATCGAGCTGCTCGTCGGCGGGCGGGCCGACCCCGTGCTGGTGCGACCGGGAGCGGCCGAAGCAGTGGTCGAGGGACGCTTCGTCGTGGGCGAACACGAGACGGTGCTGGCGCGAACCGTCCCGGCCGCGGGTGGTGGCGGAAGGTCGAAGGCGTACGTCGACGGTCGGATGGCGCCCTTGTCGTCACTGGCTGACGTCGGGGCCGGACTCGTCGACCTCTACGGCCAGCACGCCCACCAGTCGTTGATGACCCCGGCCGTCCAGCGGGGTGCGCTCGATGCGTATGCAGGGGTCGATCACGGGCCCCTCCACGAGGCACGGCGAACCCTGCGGGAGATCGACGCCGCGCTGGCCTCGGTCGGGGGCGACGCCCGCGCTCGCGCCCGCGAGATCGACCTGCTCCGCTTCCAGCGCGATGAGCTGGATGCCGCCGCCCTTTCCGATCCTGACGAGGATGAGGCGTTGCGGATCGAGGAAGAGGCTCTGGCTGACGTCGACGCGGCCAGGGAAGCGGCCGCCGTGGCCCACGAGGCCCTCTCGGGCGAGCAGAGCGCCGGTGACGCCCTCAGCTCGGCCATTGCCGCCATCGCTGGTCGGCCGGCCCTGCTGGCGCTGGAGCCACGACTTCGAGCATTGGCGGCCGAGCTGGCCGAGGTGTCGACCGAGTTGCGGGAGTCGGGTGAGTCCCTTGACGACGACCCAGAGCGCATGGCGGCACTCCGCTCCCGTCGTCAGTTGTTACGTGAACTCCGCCGCAAATACGGCGAGACCCTTTCCGATGTCATCGCGTTTGCCGGCGAGGTGCAGGCCCGCCTCGATGACCTCGAGTCACACGACGAGCGGTCGCGAGAACTGGAGATCGAACGGGCTCGCGTACGCGCGGTCATCGCGTCCGAGGAAGCCGTGGTCGCCGCCGCAAGGCGGGCCGCGGCCCCCCGCCTCGCCGAGGCCGTCGAGTCGCATCTGCAGGCGTTGGCCATGGCGCGGGCCCGCCTGTCCGTCGACGTCGCCGGTGAAGGCCCGGCCGATCAGATCACGTTCCTGTTGGCGGCGAACGCAGGAGAGCCCCTCCTGCCCCTCACGAAGGTCGCCTCCGGAGGTGAGTTGGCCCGGGCCATGTTGGCGGCGCGTCTCGTGCTCTCCGACGCCCCGCCCACGTTGGTCTTCGACGAGGTCGACGCCGGGATCGGTGGGGCCGCGGCGGTGGCCGTCGGGCGATCACTTGCGGAGCTGGCGGCTCGCCATCAGGTGCTCGTGGTGACCCACCTTCCCCAGGTGGCGGCATTCGCTGACCACCAGGTTTCGGTGACCAAGATGGAGGTCGACGGTCGCACCGTCGCCACGGCCGTGCCGCTCGACG
>JBKJLU010000423.1:0-23617 GCA_046596815.1 Acidimicrobiales bacterium
AAACCAACTGTGTGGCTTCGCCGTCATCTCGATGTCAACAACTGGTCTTGGTGGGTAGCGGCGATGGCTTCCGCAACCTTCGCCGTCCTAGGACTGATCAGGGTGGCGGACGGGCAGTGGTGGGGACTCGCACTCGCTCTTCCGACTGCGGCGATGGCCCTGGTAGCGGTTCGTCGCATCAAAGACGTTCCCACCAACCGCCTGTAGCGCCGAAGTGCCGCTCGGCGCTGGCGGCACCTTGCGATAGGCCACACTGAACTGATGACCGGGCGGGTGATCAACTTCGTCGTCTACGTCGTAACGGCCCTGGTCGCTCAGCTCCTCTTCAAAAACTTCGTTGTGTCCCTACTGGCCGGGGCGCTAGCGGCGACGGTCGTCGTGGTTGTGCTGCGACAGCGAAGGTCCAAGCTGCTGCGCTCCTAGGTGCCGCTCGGCTCGCCCGCACGACCAGGCACCGACAGCTCTGGTCGGCCAGCGACCCTTCAGCCCGGCAGGCGGTCAGCCTTGGGTGACGAGGTCGACAGAGATCTCTACCGCTGAGATGGTTCCTCTGTTCTCGAGCCAGTGGTTGGTATTGCGATCTTCCGGCCAACCCACTCCGGGCCCATAGTCGGTAGCAACTCCATCACGATGGTCAGTGATGGTGCCCTGCAGTATGTAAACGATCCCGGGCCGGCCTCGATGATCGTGAACCGGGCCGAAGACGGCTCCGGGCTCGAAGGTGAACATTCGCATGCGAAGTTCCCGTCCTGCCATGCCCTCGACCTCAGGCCCGAGGTCAATGGTCGAAAGAAGCTGAGACGTAACGCCTCTCGTCTCGGGTGCTTGTTCATCGGTCATCGTGCTCTCCTCAGCAGGGGCGTGGGCGATCAAGACGAATCATCATCGGTGCCGGGACGCCCCGTCCAGGGGCGCAAACCCTCGTATCGGTTTCCTCCTTGAGCCGCCGAGCTTCATCGAGGTCGCCCAGGAGTAGTGGCAGCGCCGAAGTGCGCTCGGCGCTCGGCGACTGAGCATCTTGTTCGGCGTAGATTCGGCTCATGCTGCTGGGAATGAAGTACATGCTCGAAGTGAAGGACATGGCCTCCGCCATCGAGTTCTTCTCCACAACCTTCGGCCTTACTGTCACTTCGCAGAGCGACTTCTGGAGCGAGTTGACGTTCGGGGACGCAATCGTGGCGCTCCACGGTGGCCGGGAGTCAGACGCCGTGGTGAAGACGGGCCTGAGCTTCACGGTGGACGACCTCGACGCCGCTGTTGCTGCTGTAGCGGCGAATGGCGGCAAGGTCCTGAATGGCCCGTTCGCTGGCGCACCCGGTGTGCTGCTCGCCGAGTTCCTTGACCCGTCCAACAACTACTTCATGGCGTCGCAGAACACCGAGGGGTAGTCGCCCCGGGGTGCCGCTAGGTGCTCAAGTAAGGACTTCACCCGCTGGTCAGTAGAGGGCGAGTCGGTCCTCCAAGTCAGCGACAGCAGTCTCAAGTTCTGCATCGTGGAGCAGGTCCTCTGCGGCTGCTGCACTGGCTGCGACGTATGTCTCCGGACTGTCGATGTCGCTGTTGAAGAACCAAGCACGGTCCCTCGGCCACACGATGTGGAACGGGTGGCGTCTTAGGTGATCGAGGGCGTTCCAATCCTCGAAGGGCACCTCAACGACCGCGTACTCCCGGTTTGGCAGTCGGAGGAGTTCCTGTTGATCGGCTTCCTTCGGGACGCCGGACCCGGTCCAGGAGCCGATGAAGAAGGTGTCACTCGTTGTGTATCGGCGCAGAACTCTGCCGAGAGAGTCCCATTGCCTTGGTGACGGCTGGGCGCTCCACCCCCGAATGATTGGCCTCTCTCCAGGCTCGGACAGAGGAAAGATCTCGTGAAGCAACACCTTCGGATGAAACCGCCGTCCGTGGAGCGCAGCTACTTCCGCCCAGGTGAGGTCGGATCTGCGGCCCAGCGTGATCGCGTTGAAGATGCGGACGTACACATTGAATCCGTCAGGAACAAGATCTCGGACCTGTGCCGGACATGGGCCGTTGTCACGGAGCGCCAGCCAGGACCCCTGCGCTTCGGCGCTGGCGGGCCACCGCTCGTTGCTAGCGCCCATCCATCCATTCTGATCCATCCGCCCCGAGGTGCCGCTCGGCTCGCCAGCAGATCCAGCATCAGGAGCGGCTATCCGGCAAGCTGACTCCAATGCTCCGCACGCTCGGAATCTGGGTCATCGCCGCCGCCGCCGCCTCCTCAGTTCTGCTTCAACTAGAGGAGCGGCGAGACCGCACGGCTCTGATGAACGAGCAGCGCTATCAGTCGTGCATGGCGCAGAACATCGGGTCGGCGGTGACCCTTGCGCAGCTCGATGCAACCGTCCGCACCGCCGGTGGGGATGACAACTCGATCTTCAAGAGTGAAGGAAATCAACTCGCTATGAAACTCGACGAAGGCATCAGCCGGTGCAGCCGACGCTTCCCCCACACGACGACCCCGACAACTGCGAAGCGGTAACCGTCCCGAGGTGCCGCTCGGTACGCGCAACACTTCACACCGAAGAGCAGGACACGGTTGCTCTACCGTGGAAGACTTCGAGCGAGGCAACGAACTGGCGCGTCGTGTTGCCGGCACTCGCCGCGAGGGTCAGATCATCCGGCATTCATCCGGCGCAGGTCGCCAAAGCGGACGTTGCTGAAATTGCCTCCGGCCAGTCGTCGCAGGAGCGCCTCCGGGTTCACTCGGCGGTACCATCGCCAGGTGGGGGAGACCGGCCCGGCCGCCGAGGCGAGGCGGTTTGGCATGGGGCGCGGGGACGTGTTCCCCGCCGACCAAGCGCGGTCGCTCCTTCACCCGCTACGCCGGCTCGTACAGTCGCCGGCCAGGACCGTGCGAGCAGCCGGGCCGAAGCCGACCGACATCGTGCTGGAGGTTGGCGCAGGGCCGGGGTTCTTCAGCGTCGAACTCGCGGCCGCCGTGCCCGGCGGCATGCTTGTCATGGCCGACCTGCAACTGGAGATGCTGCGCATGGGCGCCGAGCGCGTCAAGCTGGCGAGCGCAGCGCAAGTCGATGCCCAGGCGCTCCCGTTCCGGGATGGCTCGATCGACCTCGTGCTGTTGGCGACGATGCTCGGCGAGGTCCCCGACCGCGCTGCGGCGGTCCGCGAAGTCCATCGCGTGCTGCGCCCGTCGGGCGTGCTCGCCGTGGCCGAGACCAGGCGGGATTCCGACTTCATCCCGGTAGCCGAGCTTCGCATGCTCGTTGAACCGGCCGGCTATCGGTTCCTTAGCCGGAGGGGGCTGGCGTGGCAGTACGTCGCCCGCTTCGAAGCGAGGGCGTAGCGCCGCCGATGCGCTCGTCTGAGAAGCCGAAGTCGTATTCATACGAGAACCGGCGAGCGTCTCCGATCGCCCGGAGCACGGTCACGTCCGTCTCTCAGCGCCCACCCAACAATTCTTCACGACGGGGCGCAGTGGTCGCACTGGCCGGGAAGGGCGAAGTGGCGAGCTTCGAGGGTGAAGCCGTAATCGCTCTGCAGTGTCTGCCGGAGCGCATCGAGGATGTGGCTCGGCACTTCGACGACGCGGCCGCACGACTCGCAGACGAGGTGCTGATGGACGTCTTCGGCGAAGTGATAGACGGCGGCACCGTGGCCCAGGTGGACATGGTCGACGACGCCGAGCTTCTCCAGGTCGTCGAGAAAGCGGTACACCGTGGACTTGTCGACGTCTGGATGGCCGGCGTGCACCGACGCCGTCAGTTCCTCCGCCGTCGGGTGGCCGTCGTGGTCGAGCAGCGCCTGGACGATGGCCCGACGGGCCGTTGTCACCCGACCGCCCCGAGCACGGACCAGTTCCAACACCTGATCGAGCTGCGCCGGCTGCGTCACCGCTCCGATTGTAGGTCGCAGGTGGTGGTTGCTTACCCCACCCCAGGTGGGGTAGAGTCTCGACCATGAAGGAAGCCCACGAGCGCGCCGTCCTGAATCGCTTGAAGACGGCGCGAGGTCATCTCGACGCCGTGATCCGCATGGTCGAGTCCGATACCTACTGCCCCGACCTGATGAAGCAGTTGTCGGCCGTGCAGGGGTCGCTCGAGCGGGCCAGCCGGATCGTGCTGCAGAACCATCTCGAGACCTGCGTGGCCGCGGCGATGGTCGCCGGACGCACCGACGAGATCGTGGAAGAACTGATGGAAGCACTGCGCTACGACCGGACGGTCACCGCCCCCGGTCCTGAACTCGCCCTGTCCACCGAGGAGAAGCAATGACCGCCACCAATGTCGACCGCCCAATGAGCGCCGCCGGGACGGAGATGGAGTTCTCGGTCACCGGGATGACGTGCGGATCGTGCTCGGCGCGCGTCGAGAAGATCCTGACCCGCCAGGGCGGTGTCTCCGAAGTCGGCGTGAATCTGGCGACGACCCGCGCACTCGTCACCTTCGATCCCTCCGAGGTGTCGCCCCAGCAGCTCATCGCCGCCGTCGGGAAAGCCGGCTACGGGCTTTCACCCGTCAGCCCCGACACCGAGGAGGATGCCGGCGCAGGCGAGGCCGCCCTGCAGTCGATGTGGCTGCGCCGGGTACTGGTCGCCTGGCCCCTCGGGCTCGTCGTGCTGGTGGTGTCGGTCTTCTGGATGATGGAGCCGTGGGCCCGATGGACGGCTTTGGTGCTGACCACCCCGATCCAGTTCTGGGCCGGGTTGCCCTTCCTGCGCCAGGCACTCGCCAGGGCCCGCGTGCGCCAGGCCAACATGGACACGCTCATCGCCATCGGGACGCTGGCGGCGTTCTCCTTCTCGACCTACCAGGTCGTGTTCGGACATCAGCACTCCGACCACTACTTCGATACGGCGGCGCTGATCATCGCCTTCCTGTTGCTCGGGCGGTACTTCGAAGCCCGGGCGAAGGGCAGCGCCTCCAGCGCCATCCGTTCACTGCTCGAGCTCGGGGCCAAAGAAGCCCGCGTCATCGTCGACGGCGACGAACGAATGGTGCCGGTCGAGTCGGTACGAGTGGGGGATCAGCTGCGCATCCGTCCGGGCGAAAAGATCCCGGTCGACGGTCGGGTGGTCGACGGCTCGTCCGCTGTCGACGAGTCGATGCTGACGGGCGAGTCCGTTCCGGTCGACAAGGCCGCAGGCGACAAGGTGGCCGGCGCCACCATCAACGCCCAGGGTCTGTTGACCATCGAAGCGACGGCCGTCGGTGCCGACACGGCCCTCGCCCAAATCGTCAAGCTGGTGGAGGAGGCGCAGGGGACCAAGGCACCGGTCCAGCAGTTGGCCGACAAGATCGCCGGCGTCTTCGTGCCGGTCGTGCTGGTGCTCGCCATCCTCACGTTCGCCGGATGGGCGATCTCCGGCGACGCCACCAAAGGTCTCATCAGCGCCGTGGCCGTTCTCATCATCGCCTGCCCTTGCGCGCTGGGGCTGGCCACCCCGACGGCCATCCTGGTCGGCACCGGCCGGGGCGCGGCCATGGGGGTGTTGATCAAAGGCGGTGAAGTCCTCGAGCGTTCGAAGAAGGTCGACACCGTCGTGTTCGACAAGACGGGCACGCTGACCAAGGGCCAGATGGCGCTCACGGATGTGGTTGCCGCCGCTGGCGTCGACGAAGCCGAGTTGGTGGCCAAGGCCGGGTCGGCGGAAGCCGGCTCGGAACACCCGGTCGGGCGGGCCGTCGTCGACGGCGCCCGTCTCCGCTCGGCCGACCTGCCGGTCGCCCGGAACTTCGCGTCGGTGGCCGGCCACGGCGTCCGGGCCACCATCGACGGCGTTGAGGTGCACGTCGGCCGGCGCAAGCTGATGGCCGAGTCGGGCCTGATCCTCGCGGCGGAACTCGAGGCGTCTGCCAGCAACCTCGAGGGTCAGGGCAAGACCGCCATCTTCGCCGGGTGGGAGGGCCAGGTGCGGGGCGTCCTCGCCGTCGCCGACACCATGCGTGAAGATGCCCCGGGTGCCGTCGACCGGCTGCGGGCCATGGGCATCGATGTCGTGATGATCACCGGCGACAACCGCCGCACGGCCGAGGCCGTCGCCGCCCAGGTCGGCATCGCCCGGGTGCTGGCCGAGGTGCTTCCCGCCGACAAGGTCGACGAGGTCAGGCGCCTCCAATCCGAGGGCAAGGTCGTCGCCATGGTGGGCGACGGCGTCAACGATGCACCTGCGCTCGTGCAGGCCGACCTCGGCATCGCCATCGGAACCGGCACCGACGTCGCCATCCAGTCGTCCGACATCACCCTCCTGTCGGCCAATCTCGACGGTGTCGCCGTCGCCATTCAGCTCTCGCGGCGCACCTTCCGCACGATCCTCCAGAACCTGGCCTGGGCCTTCGGCTACAACGTCGTGCTCATCCCCGTGGCGGCGCTGGGTCTGCTCAACCCCATCCTCGCCGGAGCGGCCATGGGCTTCTCGAGCGTCTCGGTGGTGACGAACAGCCTCCGCCTCACCCGTTTCGGACGGAAGGCCGGCGGGCCACGATCAGATCGCGGGTGATTGTCCGATCGACCCGATGCTCGAAGGTGTAGCCCTCGGCCAGATCGATCACCTCGAATCCGCCCTCGTTCATACACGTGGCGATGTCGGCCCGGGAAAGCGTCTTGAGGTTCCACGACAGGGCGATGGCGCCGCCGGGCCGCACCACCGTCCTCCACACGGGCAGGGCGTCGCCGAGAAGGTCGCCCGGTCGGCGCGAGAGGCCACCGGCTTCGGTGCGGGATCCGTGCTGCACGCCATAGGGCAGGTCGGCGACGATCACGTCCGCGGCGTTGCGGCCGAAATGGGTGGCGGCCGACGTGGTGTCGGCGCTGACCACGTCGACGAGTTGGCGACCGCCTGCGCCCTCCGTACCCTTGCGGCCGATGGTGACCCGGAAGCGGGCCCGACCGGCGGCCGCATCGAGTTGGTGCTTGATGCGCTTGTCCTGCAGCCACGTCTTCAGGAAGGTCGCGTAGGCCTGAACATCGCGGACATCGGAGTCGATGCCTAGGGCGTCAGCGCCGTACAACAGAGCCTGATTGAGCGACGTGCCCCGGCCGCACAGCGGGTCGAACACGACTACCCGATTCCGGGCGCCGAGTGCCGCGAAGGCTCCGTCGGCGCAGAAGAGCGCAACGTTGAGAAGCAACTTGGTGAAGGCTTCGTTGGTCTTCCCGGCGTAGCGCTGGATGGTGACGAGGTCGTCGTCGTACCGATCGAACGGGGCCAGGGCAACCGGGCGAAGCAGATCCCCTCCGTCCACGAACTCGAAGAGGGCGAAGGCCGACGAGAGGTTGGACACCACATCCTGCGCGACACCTGGTTCGGACAGGTCGCCGTCGCAGGTGAACTTCAGGTACTCGACGCCACCGATCTCTGCGAGGTTCCCCGGATGTATCCGACCGTCGAGAAGGTGGGTGCTGGCCATCGAGAGCTCGGCGCGAACGAGGGCTCCGGCGTGTCCGCCGAACACCCGATTCGCCGACGGCCGGATCAACAGTGCGTAGTCGTGCGTCATCTCAATCCGCATCGGAGGTCGGCCACCGGCCTCGAGGGACGAAGAGCGGGTGGTCGGCGGCGGCCAGCAACTCGCGGTCGCCGGCGCTGTCGCCGTAGGCCCAGACTTCGCTCGCAGTTGTCCCGAGCCACTGCTGCAAACGGCGCACTTTCTCCGGTCCCCGGACGTTGGCACCGACGAGGCCGCCAGTGAGCCGGCCGTCGGGTCCTTCCTCTAGCGCAGTGGCCAGCACGGCGGTCAGACCCAGCAGGCGGCCGAGCGGCTCGAGGTAGACCGCCAACGAGGCCGAAACGAGGACGATCTCGTGTCCCTGCTCCTGATGCCACCGGAGCCGGCGGGCGGCCGACGGGCGGAGCCGATCGACCAACGTGGCGGCGAATCCCTCACCGCTGGCGGCGACAGCGTTGGCATCGAGGCCCTGAAAGGCGGTGCGGACGAAGGCGGCCTTGGCTTCGTCGCGGCTCCCGATTCGTCCGACCGTGGCCAAGGCCACGCGGGGTCCGTGGCGGGTGATCGCCTTGGTGAAACGGCCCCGTCCGGCGGCTCGCCTCACGAACGGCAGGAGGCTGTCCCCGGGTACGAGCGTGCCGTCGAAGTCGAAGGCGGCCACCGCTCGTCCGAGGGTCATTGGAGCGCGGACTGTACTGGGGGCCCGCCGGGAGCGCGTCGGAGAGCGCCGAGTATCGTCGCCTCTCGATGGCCAAGCCGGATATTGCTCCCACCACTCTCGCTCCTCGTGAACGGGTCACGCTCACCCGGGACATCCGTGGCGTGGCCGAGGGATCGTCTGGGCTCATCAAGGTGGCCAACGGGCTGACCTGGGCCCGCTACTGGGTGCAGTTCGACAGCGGAGCATGGGTCGGCTCGGTGAGTGGCGCTGACCTTGTGCGCGAAAGCGATTGGGAAGCGTTCAAGGTCCGTAGGACCGAGGAGGCCAACCGGCCTGCGGTGGCGGCGACGCCGCTCGCCGCCTCCGGCGATTCCGCGGCCCCGAGCGGTTCCGCCGCCGACAGCCGCGTTCCCGCCCACCTGCTCGAGCGGAGCCAAAAGGCCAGGGCCCGGAAGTCGGCACCGGCCGAGTAGCCGACGAGGTGGGTCAGACGACCCGGTCGTCGCGGACGACGGTGCGCTCTCGTACGGCGGTCTGGGTCGGAGCGGCGACGACGCCATCGACGACGGAGTCACGCGTGACGGTGCGCCGGCTGCTGGCGCCGAGGCCCATGCGATCCCAGAACAGGAACGACGTCACGAGGCCGATCACGCCGACGATCAACAAGATGATGCCGACCGTGTTGATGTCGAGTCCCGAGACCTGGGCTTCGACGGCGAAGGCCAGAATCGCTCCGATTGCGATCAAGAAGACGCTGACACCGATGCCCATGATTTCCTACCTTCTGGGCGGCCCGTGTCCGCCCTCGTTCGTTGGGTCTCGTGTTCCCAGCCGATACCTTCTCCGAAACACTGTGTTCCGCCGATTCGGTCAGTTGCTGCCGTGTGATGCCGTCCATGCCAACAGTTCGTCGGCGGGCCGGGCGTTGACGATCGCTTCCAACGGCACCTCACAAACCTCGGCCCGAGCGCAGCCATAGGGCTGCCAGTCGAGCTGCCCTGGCGCATGGGCATCGGTGTCGATGCTGATGCGGCAGCCGTAGTCGAGCGCAAGTCGCAAGAGCCGGAGCGGGGGGTCGAGCCGTTCGGGCCGACAGTTGATCTCGAGGGCTTTGTCGAAACGGGCGATGGCGGCGAACACGAGGTCGGCGTCGAAGCTCGACTCGGGGCGACCCTTGCCTTCGACCAGGCGCCCGGTGCAGTGTCCGAGGATGTCGAGGTCGGGGTCGGCGACCGCTCGCACCATCCGCCTCGTCATCGCCGGCGCATCCATCCGCAGCTTCGAGTGGAGGCTCCCCACCACGATGTCCAAGCGGCTCAGTACTTCCGACCCCATGTCGAGCGTGCCATCCTCGAGGATGTCGACCTCCATCCCGGTGAGGATGCGGAAGGGGGCCAGCTGATTGTTCAGCTCGGCGACGACGTCAAGCTGACGAAGCAGCCGTTCGCGGTCGAGGCCCTTCGCCACCTTCAACCGTCCCGAGTGGTCGGTGAGCGCGAGGTATTCGTGCCCCAGGTCCCGGGCTGTCTCCGCCATCTCCCGGATCGGGCTACCGCCATCCGACCAGTCGGAGTGGGTGTGGCAATCGCCCCGGAGCGCCGCGCGGATGGCCTCACCTCCCTCGGCCACCGGACCTTGTGGCTCGGCTTCGAGGCGGGCCAGGTACCCGGGGACTTCACCGGCGAGTGTTTCGAGGATCACCCGCTCGGTCACCTCGCCGATGCCCGGGAGCTCCCGTAGGCGAGACGAGAGGGCCCGTTCGGTCAGATCATCGCTCGAGAGTCCGGCGATCGCGGCAGCGGCGCTACGAAAGGCTCTGACCCGATACGTCGGCTCCCGCCGTCGCTCGAGGAGGTAGGCGATCCGACCGAGAGCGGCGCCGGGGGAGAGGCCGTCGCTCAGTCGTCGCCCTTGCCGCGGCCCTTGCCCTTACCGCCGTCATCGTCGTCCTTGGCGACAGGCGGTGGGGCAGTCGTCGGGGGTGGAGCGGTCGTGGGGGGAGTGAAGGCGGCGGGATCGGCACCGGTGACCCTTCGTACGGTTTCCGCCAGTCGATCGGCGGTCGCGGGAACGAGTTGTCCGCCGTCTCGCCAGGCCGCCAGTTGACCGAGCAGCGCCGTCGCTTCGGGTCCACCGCCTCCGTCCTCGACCTTGTCGGCGAGGCCGTCGAGCGCAGTGGCTGCATCGGCCGAGGCGGCCCCGTCTTCCTTTCCGAGACTGTCGCCCTGGGCGCGGAGATCGGATGCGAGCTTGGTCGCAGGCGAGTCGGAACCCGATCCGGCCGTCGCGATACCGATGACGAAGAGCAGGAGCAGCAGAGCACCGGCCCCGACGAGGGCGAGGCGACGACGGTCCTGCAGCAACGACGCAATGGGCGACGTGGGGGGAGGGGATGCGTCGTCGTCCTGCCTCCCGAGATCCGGGACCAGGGGTATGCGTGATCCGACCGGGAGCACCATGGTGGAGTTGGCGGAGTTGGCGGAAACGACGGTTGCGTCCGTGCTGGGGCCGGCGATGGCGGCGGGGATGGCCGCCGCGCCTCCGGCGATGCCGAGCGCCGACGCCATCTCCGCCGCCGTGGCGAAACGCGCCGCCGGGTCGCGGGCCATCGCCCGTTCCACGGCTTGGACGACGTGGCGGGGCAGTCCCTCGCGCATCTGTGGGAGGGGTTCCGGAGTCGCGTGCTGGATGGCGTAGGCCGTCGCTATCGGCGTGTCGCCGACGAACGGCTTCTGACCGGCCAGAGCTTCATAGAGCAGCACTCCGACGGCGTAGAGATCGGCCTGGGGCGTCGCCGGCTGACCGAGCATCCGTTCGGGCGCCACGTACGCAGGCGTCCCGACGACCTGGTCCGTGCCGGTCAGGTCGGCGGCGGCCGCCACTTCGAGGCTCTTGGCGATCCCGAAATCGGCGACCTTGGCGCGCCCGTCGGAGGCGATCAGGATGTTGCCCGGCTTGACGTCACGGTGGACGATCCCCGCGGCGTGGGCGGCTCCTAGCGCGCCGAGCACGTCGCCCGCGATCCGAAGCAGCCAGTCGGGATCGACCGGTCCCGAACGCATGCGATCGCCGAGGGTTTCTCCGGGCAGCTTCTCCATCACCAGGAACGGGATGTCACCGTCCTCGCCACAGTCGAAGACGCCGACGACGTTGGGGTGGTGGAGACTGGCCGCACTGCGAGCCTCGGACTCGAAACGCATGCGGACGTCCTCGCGGGCTGACATGTCGGGCCGCAGGAGCTTTACGGCCACCCGCCGCTCGAGGCGCTCGTCCATGGCCTCGTAGACGTCGGCCATCCCCCCGGTGCCGAGCAGCGCGCCGAGGCGATAGCGGCCAGCCAGCAACAAGTCGGTCCGTGACGGAGGCACGGGGGCACCGTACCCAGCCATGGCGCCCACGATACGCAGAGCCCTCACGGTCCGCAGCCGAGCCGCCATTGGAGGTGGGGTGGTGCGGGGTAGCGTGAAGATCGTCGTGCGCATCCTCTCCCGGTATCTCCTGACTCTGTTCGTCGCGGCCCTCGGGCTGGTCGCCGGCGTGTATCTGCTGTCCCGACCGGCCCGCGCCATCGCCTCAGCCGGGGCGAGCGAGAAGTTGCCGGCAGCCCTCGAGCTGAACGAGTTGTCGCAGCGGTCGGTCGTCTACAACCGCGAGGGCGGAGTCATGGCCGTGCTCCACGTCGAGGAGAACCGCTCGCCGGTGACCCTCGACCAGGTTCCCGACCACGTCATCGACGCCATCCTCGCCGTCGAAGACGACGGGTTCTACGAGCACAGCGGCGTCAACGTCCGCTCGATCATGCGGGCCGCCTTGACGAACGTGGAGTCTGGGTCGGTCCGCCAAGGCGGATCGACGATCACCCAGCAGCTGGTCAAGCAGTCGTTGCTGACACCCGAGCGCGACATCGGCCGGAAGGCCAAAGAAGCCGTGCTCGCCCTGCGCCTCGAGGAGCAGATGACGAAAGACGAGATCCTCGAGCGCTACCTCAACACCGTGTTCTTCGGGAACAACGCCTACGGCGTCCAGGCGGCGGCCGAGACGTACTGGGGCAAGCAGGTCGGTGAACTGACACCGGAAGAGGGCGCGTTTCTCGCCGGCCTCATCCGCAATCCCGTCGGCTACGACCCGTTCAAGCGGCCCGAGTTGGCCAAGGAGCGTCGCGACCTCGCTCTCGATCGGATGGTGGTGCGCAAGCACCTCACCTCGGAGCAGGGCGCACAACTGAAGCTGGTGCCAGTACCGGCCAAACGCGAAGACCTCTTCAAGACCGCTCAGGACTACTTCGTCGAGGAGGTCGAGCAGCACCTCCTCGCCGACGAGCGACTCGGAGCCACGCAGGCCGAGCGGTACAACGCCATCTTCCGGGGCGGACTGCGTATCGAGACGACCTTCGACCCGCGTCTGCAGGAGATCGCGGAACGCCAGGTGGCAAAGAAGATCCCCGACACCAAGGGTCGCTTCAACGCTGCGCTGATCTCGGTCGATCCTGGGACGGGTGCCGTGCGGGCCATGGTCGCGGGCAAGGACTACGCCGCCGCCCAGTACAACCTGGCCACCGGACGGGGTGGAAGCGGTCGTCAGCCGGGATCGTCGTTCAAGCCCATCGTTCTGGCCGCCGCCCTCACGGACGGAATCGGCCCCGAGGACACCATCAACGGAGCCGAGCCCTGCCCCATCAGTTACAAGGGCATCGTCCCCGATCCTTACCTCCCCGGGAACTACGAGGGAACCAAGGGATCCACCGGACCGATCAGCGGCGCGATCGCGAAGTCGCTGAACTGCGCGTTCGTTCGCTTGGGACTGGCCCTGGACGACAGCCCGTACAAGTCGATCGACGAGGTCGCAGCCATGGCTCGGCGCCTCGGCATTCCCATCCCCGAAGACGGCAAGTACGGACCGTCCATCAGTCTGGGCGCCGAAGACGTCACGCCGCTGCAGATGGCCGCCGTCTACGCGACGTTCGCCAATGACGGCGTCCGCCAGGAGCCGTACTTCGTCGAGCGCGTCCTCGATCGGAAGGGCGATGTCGTCATGACCGGCAAGAGCGAGGGGGTGCGGGTGCTCGAGCCCAACGTCGCTCGCTCGATCAACTACGCGCTCCGCAAGGTCGTGGAGAGCGGGACCGGAACGCGAGCCCGCCAACGCGACCGGGTCGTCGCCGGCAAGACCGGCACCTCGCAGCAGAACCGGGACGCCTGGTTCATCGGCTACACCCGCGAACTCTCGACTGCGGTCTGGATGGGCAATCCCAAAGCGCAGGACCCGATGACCAACGTGGGCGGGATCCAGGTCACCGGCGGCTCGTATCCCGCAATGGTGTGGGGCGCCTACATGGCCGAGGCCATGAAGGGTGCACCGGTTTCGAAGTTCGCCGAGCCCGACCTCGGCAAGTTCGGCAAGCCTGAGGCCGTCAAGTTCTCCAAAGAGTCGGGTGCCGGCGCCGGTTCGAAGACGACCACGACGGTGAAGCGCAAGCCCCGCACCACGTCGACGTCCACCACCCAACTCGGAAATTTCTCGTCGACCACGGTCGATCCGGGGGACACGCCGACGAAGTCCGACAGGCCGGCGGCCACAACGACGACAATCGGGGAATGAGCAGCCTCGAAGACCTGCTGGTCGTCCAGGGCCACGACACCGTTCTCGACCAGCTGCGCCATCGGCGTACGGCCATGCCCGAGCGGGCGGCGGCCCAGGAGATCGACGTGACGCTGAAGGCGCTGGCCCAGCAGCACGCAGCTGCGGTCGCCGCACGCGACGAGGTGGCCGGCCGCCAGGCCACGCTCGAAAAGGACATCGCCGCCAGCGAGGCCCGCATCGTCGAGATCGACCGGCGCATGTACTCCGGGGAGATCTCGGCGGCCCGCGACCTCCAGGCGATGGCCGGTGAGGTCGTCTCCATCAAGGCACGCGTCTCGACCCTCGAGGACAAAGCCCTCGCGGTCATGGACGAGCGCGAGCCCCTCGATGCTGCGGTGACCGAGATCCAGGTGCGGGGCGCCGCGTTGGCGGCCGAGCGTGAACGGCTCCACGCCGTCATCGTCGAGAGCGAAGCGACGATCGATACGGAGATCGAGGCGGAGACGGCGGCGCGCGCGGCCTCGTCGTCGAGCGTCCCCGCCGACCTCCTCGCCAACTACGAGAAGCTGCGGTCGAGACTCGGAGACAGCGGGGTGGCGAGGCTCGAGCACGGCACGTGTATGGGCTGCCACATGAAGATGCCGGCGACCGAGCTCGATCGCATCCGGCATCAGCCGGCGGACGTGATCGTGTACTGCGAGCAGTGCGGGCGCATCCTCGTTCGGGCCGGCTGAGGAAGCTCGATCATGGTTCTCTGGTTCGCCGGGATGTCGTTCATCCTCGTGTGGGCCGTCTTCAAGGACACCGCCATCGACTACCGCCTGGTGATGACGGGGGCGTTGTTGCCTGATGCCGTCGACGTCTTCCTCGGCGGGCCGCGAGTGCTGCACACCCTGGTGTTCAGCGTGGGCCTTCTGGTCGTCGTGATGTTGGCGACCCGAGGCCGGCGCAACCTACGGCGGCGCCTGTTGGCGTTGCCGATCGGGACGTTCTGTCACCTCGTCCTCGATGCCACCTGGACGCGGTCGATCACCTTCTGGTGGCCCTTCCTCGGTCGTCGCCTGCAAGACAACGGCCTCCCGAGCCTCCAGCGGCCCGTCGTGCTGCTCGTCGTCCTCGAGCTCGCCGGACTGGCGGCCCTGTTGTGGTGTCGGAGCCGGTTCCTTCTGCACGAGCCCGAGCGGCGACGTCAATTCGTTCGCACGGGGCGACTCGGTCGCGACCTCGCGCCCGGCCCGCTGCCGCACGCGTGATCGGCCCGTCGTGATCATCCTCGTACGCCACGGCCAGACCGAGGTCAATGCTCAGGGCCGGCTGCAGGGTCATCTCGATGCTCCCCTCACCGAACTGGGTCGACGCCAGGCGGCCGCGGTCGCCGCCGCAGTCACGGCGGAGCGGGCACCCGCAATCGTGGTGAGCAGCCCGCTCATCCGGGCCCAGGCCACCGCCGCGGCGTTCGGGACCGAGGTCGTGATCGACGAGCGATGGATCGAGGTCGACTACGGCGAGTGGGATGGCCGCTTGTTGAAGTCGATTCCGGCGGAGACGTGGGACCACTGGAGATCAGACACGTCGTTCGCTCCGCCGGGAGGCGAATCGTTGTTGGTGCTCCAGGAGCGGGTTGTCGCTGCCTGTGCGTCGTGGGCCGAGGTTGCCACCGATCAGGACGTCGTGATCGTCAGCCACGTCTCGCCCATCAAGGCGGCGGTGGCCTGGGCGCTCGGCGTCTCTCCCGAGGTGTCGTGGCGAACGTTTCTCGGGGTCGCGGCGATCTGCCGCATCGCCGTGGGTCCGAAGGGTCCGTCGCTGCATTCGTTCAACGAACGTACGCACGTCGCAGCGCTACCCTCGACGCCGTGACCACGACCACCATCTCCGTGCCCGCCATCCACTGCGACAACTGCAAGAACTCCATCGAGGGTGCCCTGAACGGCCTCGATGGCGTCACCACGGCCGAGGTGTCCGTTCCGGACAAGACGGTTACCGTCGCCTACGACGACGCCAGCGTCGATCTCGCGGCCATCAAGGTCGCCATCGAAGACCAGGGTTTCGACGTCGCCTGACTCGTGATGCGCCGACCCGTCAGCGGCTGAGGAACCCGGTGATGGCGGGCCACGACGATCGATCCTGCATCAGGAAGAGATGCCCGCCCTCGAAGATCTGCAGCGAGGCCTTGGGGATGCGGGCGGCGAGGGCCTCGCTGTTGGTCACCGGCGCGATGCCGTCGTAGCGACCGGCGGTGACGAGGGTGGGCGCGGCGATCTGATGCAGGCGCTCCCAGGTGTCGTGGCCGCGTCGCGATTCGAGCTGTCGGCGGGCTCCGATGCTGCCGGCCTCATCGAGCGGATCAGGGGCGGTGGCCCGCATGCGGGCGAAGACCTTCTCGGCCTGGTCGGGATTCTCGTCTTGCCATGCCTCATCGAAGCGGGTGTCGCTGATCGCCAGCTGCCGCCGCTGACGCGCCGCTTCTGGGAGATCGGTCAGTTCGTGGAGGGGGTAGGAGGGTCCTCCCCCGCCGCCACTCCATGAGCAGCACAGCACGAGCCGGGCGACGAGGTCGGGTCGATTGATGGCGAGTTCCTGGGCGACCATGCCACCGAAGGAGACGCCGACAACGCCGACACCGCTCCAGCCGAGGTGATCGAGGAGCCCGGCGGCGTCGGCACCGTAGTCGGCCATCGATGCCGCCTGATCGAGCTTCGACGTCTGACCGAGTCCCCGTTGGTCGAAGGCGGCGACGGTGAAGTCGGCGACCAGTGGTCCGTCGAGCACGTTGGGTTTCTGGCGGAGATCGCCACCGGTGCCGCCGATGAACAGCACGGGCGGCCCGGAACCGCCGATCTCGTAGCGGATGTCGATGTCACCGATGTGGGCGGACGGCACGGTGGCATCGTCTCACGCATCGGGCCCATGCGAGACTCCCCGGCGTGTCCGTGGCCCACGAGATCCAACCCATCGACGAGGACGACGCCGCCATTCGTCGGGCCCTCGAAACGGCCGTCCTGGCGCCGCTGCTGCCAGCGGTCGCGCAAGCCACCGGCGACTTCGACCTGCTCGATCCCGACCTCCGCCCCGACCCCGATCGGGCCCTCGAACCCGAAGGTGGGTTGACGCCGGCGCAACTCGACCAGCTGAGGGAACGGTGCTTCGATGCCATCGTCCGCTTTCGGAACGGCGGATCGGTGCCGCCGCCCCGCCCATCGGACGACGATCTGCGCCGCCTCATGGCCTTCCTCGTCGGGGAGTCGAACGTCGAGCAATCGTTCGAACTCCTCCAGGAGGAACTGGCGGTTGCGGGTGACGACCGACGAGCTCCCGAGTGGCACAAGGAGGACGTGGCCCCGGACACCGACTTCACCGTGGCCATCGTGGGTGCGGGCATGTCCGGGATCCTGGCGGCCCATCGGCTGCAGCAAGCGGGCGTCGCCTTTGTCGTGCTCGAGAAGAACGCCGACGTCGGGGGCACCTGGTTCGAGAACACCTATCCCGGATGCCGGGTCGACGTCACCAACCACCTCTACAGCTACTCCTTCGCCCAGGCGGTATGGCCCCACCACTTCAGCGCCCAAGCATCGTTGCTCGGTTACTTCCGGGACTGCGCCGACGACTTCGGCATCCTCGATCGCATCCGCTTTGGCACCGAGGTGTTGTCGGCCGACTACGACGAGGACCGTTGCACCTGGACGTTGCGAACGTCGTCGTCCGAGCGCGGCGACGAGACGATCGAGGCCCACGCCCTGATCAGCGCGGTCGGACAACTCAACCGGCCCAAGCTGCCCGACATCCCCGGGGTCGAACGCTTCGAGGGGCCTTCGTTCCACTCGGCTCGATGGGAGTCCGACGTCGACCTGGCCGGCAAGCGGGTGGCGGTGATCGGCACCGGCGCGAGCGCAGCCCAGTTCATCCCCGAGATCGCCGGGGAGGTGGGCGAACTTCACATCTTCCAGCGCACGGCCAATTGGTTGGTGCCGACCCCCGAGTATCACGATGAGGTACCGGACGGGCTGCGGTGGCTGCTCGACCATGTGCCCTCGTATGGCGAGTGGTACCGCCTCTGGTTGTTCTGGCGCACCCATGAAGGGCTTCTCCCGGCGGCGGTCGTCGACCCCGATTGGGAGAACCAGGAGCAATCGGTGAGTGAGCGCAACGACCTCATCCGTCAGTTGCTCACCGGGTACCTGCAACTCGAGTTCGGTGAGCGTCCGGATCTGCTCGAGCAGGTCATTCCCGATTACCCACCGATCGCCAAGCGCATCATCCGTGACAACGGGATCTGGGCGCGAACCCTGAAGCAGGATCACGTCCACCTCACCAGCGAGGCCATCGCCGAGATCACCCGCGACGGTGTCGTGACGCGCGACGGCAAGCTTCACGAAGTCGACGTCATCATCTACGGCACCGGCTTCGACGCCTCGCACTTCCTCTCTCCGATGCAGGTGACGGGCCGTGGCGGGGTCGACCTGCACGAGCAGTGGAAGGGCGATGCCCGCGCGTACCTGGGCATCACCGTGCCCGATTTCCCCAACCTGTTCTGCCTCTACGGCCCGAACACCAACATCGTGATCAACGGAAGCATCATCTACTTCTCCGAGTGCGAGGTCCGCTACGTCGTCGAAGCCATCCGCCTCCTGCTCGAGGGCGACCACGCGGCAATGACGTGCCGGGACGATGTGCACGACGCCTTCAACGAGCGCATCGACGCCGGGAACCGTGGCATGGCCTGGGGAGCATCATCGGTGAGCAGTTGGTACAAGAACGACTTCGGACGGGTGGCCCAGAACTGGCCGTTCACTCTGGCCGAGTACTGGGAGCAGACGCGTCACGTCCGCCCCGAAGACTTCGAGTGGCTGTCCTCCCGGTAGAGAGCGAGATCGGCAGGGAGGCGTCCCGCCGGCGAACGTTCGCCATCATCAGTCACCCCGACGCGGGCAAGACCACCCTCACCGAGAAGTTCCTCCTCTACGCCGGCGCCGTGGCCGAGGCCGGCGCCGTGAAAGCCCGCGCCGGTCGACGGAGTGCCACATCCGACTGGATGGCCATGGAGCAGGAGCGCGGCATCTCCATCACGTCGACCGTGCTGCAGTTCACCTACCGCGACCACGTGGTCAACCTGCTCGATACGCCCGGCCACCGTGACTTCTCCGAGGACACGTACCGCGTCCTTGCGGCCGCCGACGCCGCCGTGATGGTGCTCGACGTGGCCAAGGGCATCGAGGCTCAGACACTCAAGCTCTTCGAGGTCTGCCGCGCCCGCAACATCCCGATCCTCACCTTTCTGAACAAATACGACCGGCCAGGTCGCGAACCGCTCGAGCTGCTCGACGAGATCGAGAAGATGATCAAACTGCGGCCGACGCCGGTCACGTGGCCGGTGGGGATCCCCGGCGATTTCCGAGGCGTGGTCGATCGCCGGACGGGTGACTTCATCCGCTTCACCCGAACCGCACGCGGCGCGACGGCCGCACCCGAGGAGGTGGTGTCGGCCGAACGGGCCGCCGAAGAGGAAGGCCCGGCTTGGGTCGAGGCCGTCGAGGGCGCATCATTGCTCGACGAGGTCGGCGCGACGCTCGACATCGAGGAGTTCCTGGCCGGCGAATCGAGTCCGCTCTTCGTCGGATCGGCGCTGACCAACTTCGGGGTGCGCCATCTGCTCGACGCCATCGTCGACTTTGCGCCCTCGCCCACGGCCCGAGCCGATGATCAGGGCGAGGGCCGCGATCTCGACTCGCCGTTCTCCGGCTTCGTGTTCAAGATCCAGGCGAACATGAACCCGGGACATCGCGACCACATCGCCTTCGTCCGCGTCTGTTCGGGTCGTTTCGAGCGGGGGATGATGGTCACCCACGGCCGCACCGGCAAGCCGTTCGCCACCAAGTACGTGACGTCGGTCTTCGGCGCCGATCGCGACACCATCGACGAGGCCTTCCCCGGCGATGTCATCGGACTCGTCAACGCCAGCGACCTGGCCATTGGCGACACCCTCTATGCCGCCGACCCCGTTCGCTTTCCTCCCATCCCGACGTTCGCCCCCGAGCTCTTTGCCGCCGCACGCGCCATCGACACCTCCCGCTACAAGCAGTTTCGCCGCGGTCTCGAGCAGCTCGAGCAGGAGGGCGTCGTGCAGGTGCTCCGCGATCCGGACGGAGACCCCACGCCGATCTTGGCGGCCGTCGGCCAGATGCAGTTCGAGGTGTTCTCCCATCGCCTCGAGCACGAATTCGGTGCTCGCGTCGAGCTGCTGATGACTCCGCATCGCCTGGCCCGCCGGGTCGACGCAGCCACCGCCGTCGAGTTGCAGGCGGCGACGAGGACCAAGGTGTTGACCCGTCGCGACGGCGCTCTGCTGGCCCTGTTCGAGAACGAGTACCGGCTCCAGCGACTGGAGGCCGATCACCCGGAGTGGCGCCTCGACCCGATCCTCGTCGACTAGTTCACGAGCTGCACGAGAGGGCCGAGCAGCCCACTCGGGTGCGGGCCCACTCCGGCCGCCGCTGGGCGAAGCGTTCCCGTCCCGGCTGCTCGTCGTACGGTCGGCGCAGGACGTCGAGCAATGTATGGATCAGCGAGGCGTCGCCCCCTTCGGCAGCATCGATGGCTTCCTGGGCCAAGGAGTTGCGAAGGACGAAGCGGGGGTTTCGAGAGTTCATGACGCGCCGGCGCTCGTCGTCCTCGACGTCTGCGATCCGGACCCGCTCGCCCCACCCGCGCAACCAGGTGGTGACGCGCGATCGCACGTCGCCCTCGAGCTCGTGCGGTTGATACCAGACGTTGGCGAGTGGCAGCAGGAGCGCATCGTCGGTGGCATCGGTGTCGGTGGGCACGTCGGCCAGATCGCGGAAGAACAGGACGTAGTCGGTCTCGGTGCTCTGCAAGAGCTCGTACAGCTCGCCCAGGCGATGATCGTCGCCCTCGATCGGCGAGCCCCAGCCGAGGCGCTCGACCATCATCGAGTGGTAGCCGTCGCGGTACGACTCGCTGTAGCGCTCGATCGCCGCCTGCAATGGCGCGACGTCGTCGGTGAGGACCAGCAGCGCGTTGGCCAACTGGACGAGGTTCCAGTGAGCGATCTGAGGCTGAGCGCCGAACGCATACCGGTGGGTGGCGGCGTCGGTGGTGTTGGGCGTCCAGCCGGGATCGAAATCCTCCAGCCACCCGTAGGGTCCGTAGTCGATGGTGAGTCCGAGGATCGACATGTTGTCGGTGTTGAGCACCCCATGCACGAAGCCAATCCGCATCCAATGCACGACCAGCGCCGCGGTGCGTTCGCATACGTCGGTGAACCAGCGGGTGCACTGCTCATCGGGAGAACCGCCATCGGCGGCAATGTGTGGGAAGTCGTGTTCGATCGTGAAGTCGACCAGTTGGCGCAGCAGGGAAACGTCCCCCCGGGCCGCCGGCAGTTGGAACGTGCCGAAGCGCACGAACGACGGAGCCACGCGACAGACGACCGCTCCGGGTTCGGGGCGGACGTTGCCGTCGTAGAGCATGTCGCGCAGCACGGCGTCGCCCGTGGTGACCAACGAAAGGGCGCGGGTCGTGGGGACGCCGAGATGGTGCATGGTTTCGCTGCACAGGAACTCCCGGATCGACGAACGCAGCACGGCTCGACCGTCGCCGGATCGGGAGTAGGGCGTCGGGCCAGCCCCCTTGAGCTGCAACGTCTGGTGACGCCCTTCTCGGTCGATCACCTCCCCGAGGGCGATGGCCCGACCGTCTCCGAGCTGCCCCGCCCAGTTGCCGAACTGGTGCCCTCCGTAACACGCGGCGAACGGGTCGGCCCCGTCGGGTGTGCGATTGCCGCCGAAGACCTCGGCGAATTCCGGTGATGCGCAGATATCAGCCGAGAGGCCGAGCAGATCCACCATCTCCGTCGACCAGGCCATGGTTCGCGGGTCGGCGACCGGCGTCGGTAGAACCCGGCTGTAGGCGGCGTTCGTGACCTGCCGTCGCCTCGGTCCACTCTCGACATCGCCAGGAAGCTCCGACGTGAACCGGTTGTCGAAGACCAAGGAGTCGAGCACCCTCCCGACGGTAGCCAGTGCCTCTGGGCAACGTGGCACCGCGTAGCCTCGCCCCCATGACTCCGCTTGAAAGGACGGGAGAGTTCCGCAGGCCTCTCCCCCCTGTATTAGCTGATCCTCTGTTCGGGCGAAACTCTCCCGTCCTTTCTTCGGAGGCATGATGACCCGCCGCACCAAGATCGTCGCCACCATCGGTCCGGCGTCCGAGAGCACCGAAGTCCTCACCGGACTGGCCATGGCGGGTATGGACATGGCCCGTCTCTCGCTCTCGCATGGTCCGCTCGACGAGACCCTCGAACGGGTCAAGCGGGTGCGGGAGGTGGCCACGAAGACGAAGCGGTACATCGGCGTCATGGCCGACCTGCCCGGACCCAAGATCCGAGCGGCGGAGTTCCCGGACGGCGGGTCCCGGCTGGTGCCTGACTCGATGGTCGAACTTGTGCCGGCCCGTTCGGGCGACAGCAGTTCCGAGAAGCGCATCGCCGTCGATCACGAACCATTGCTCGACGAGATCGTCCCCGGCGACCGCATCTCCCTCGGCGACGGCGTCATCCAGCTCGAAGTCGAGGAGGTCGACGGAAAACGTGCGCAGGCCCGGGTGCTCACGGGGGGCTTGGCCCAGGGTCGGCCCGGTGTGTCGTTCCCGCCGGGGCGCTCGTCACTCTCGTCGCCGACGACGGCCGATCTGCGGCTGCTCGAGGCACTTGTCGATGCGGGTGTCGAAGCCGTCGCCATCTCCTTCGTGCGATCGGCACGCGACATGGAGGCAGCTCGTGCCGTCCGATCGGACACGATGCTCATCGCCAAGATCGAGACGCCCGAGGCCGTCTCGATGTTGCCCGAGATCATTTCGGTCTCGGACGGGGTCATGGTGGCGCGCGGGGACCTCGGGTTGCGTTGCGCACTCGAGGATGTTCCCCACCACCAGAAGCGCATCATCCGCACCGGTGTCGCTTTCGGCCGCCCCGTCATCACCGCCACCCAGATGCTGGAGTCGATGATCTCGGCGCCGACCCCGACCCGGGCCGAGGTGACCGACATCGCCAACGCCGTGTTCGACGGCACCTCGGCGCTGATGCTCTCGGCCGAGACGGCCATCGGCCATCATCCCGTGCTCGCCGTCGAGACCATGGCGAGGGTGGCTGAGCGGGCCGAGCGGGAGTTCGACTACCAGGGTTGGGGGCACGCCCTTGGCCGTCTCCAGACGATGGAGGCCTCCAAGGCGCCGGTCGAGACCCGCATCACTGCGGCGGTCTCGGCCGCGGCATGGCGGGCTGCCGTCGACGCCGACGTCGCCGCCATCATCGCCTGCACCTACAACGGCGCCACGGCCCGTGCGATCTCCCGCTTCCGTCCGAAGGTGCCGGTCATCGCCGCCACTCCGTCCGAGCGGACGGCCCACCAGCTCTCGGTGGCATGGGGTGTCACGCCGATGGTCACCGACATCCACGGCACGACCGACGACATCGTGTGGTTCGCCGTCCAGAAGGCCGTCGAGGCCGCCATCATCCGCCCTGGCGACCTGGTTGCCGTGCTCGTGGGATCCCCCCAGGACAAGGACCCGACGACCGACACGCTGCGACTGGTGCGCGTGCGCTGACCTCGTCTGGGAACTGATCATCGGGTCGTTGTTGCTCGCTGTTGTTCGGCGATTCGCGATGTCCTGAGGACTTTCTGAGGACGGTTCGCTGCCACGTCAGCACGGAAGCCGTCAGGTGCTCTTCGAGGGCATCAGCCCACTCCCGTTGCGGGCATCCCCTCAGTTCTGCGGAGTGGATCACGGCGCGCCGACGACGTCGAAGGCGCCAACGTGACCGAAGCTGGCGCTTACAGCATCACCAAGTCATGCCGCCAAAACCAGGTCGGCGTTCCGGCGGGCAGGAACTTCGGAGTCGGACGCCGAACACCTGACGGAGCAGCGCGTTGACGAG
>JBKJLU010000441.1:0-7410 GCA_046596815.1 Acidimicrobiales bacterium
CACGACCAGGTCGATGCGCTCGATGCCTTGGGCCTCGAGGTCGGCCAGGTGCTCGGGCTTCGAGGCGTCGGCGAGGATGCCGCCGTGGATCTTGGGGTGCAGCGTCTTCACCCGGCCCCCCAGCATCTCGGGGGCATCCTCGCCGACGCCTCGAAGCCCGAGCACCTGGCCGACCTCGAGGCCCAAGGCATCGAGCGCATCGACCTGGTCGTGTGCAACCTCTATCCGTTCCGCGATGAGCCGGGCATCGAGATGATCGACATCGGCGGGCCGACGATGGTGCGGGCGGCGGCCAAGAACCACGCGCATGTGGCCGTGATCGTCGACCCGTCGGACTACGGACCGGTGCTCGACGAGCTTCGGCGCGAGGGCGCGGTCGGTGACGCCACGCGCCGTCGGCTGGCGCGTGCGGCCTTCGCCCACACCGCGGCCTACGACGCCGCCATCGTGACGTGGCTCGACGAGTCGACGCCCGGGTCGGACTCGGACGATGCGTTGCCGCCCACCATCCACTTGGCCCTCGAGCGCACCGACGAGAAGCTCCGTTACGGCGAGAACCCGCACCAGCAAGGTGCGCGCTATCGCAGTGTGGGCCGAACCAGCTGGTGGGACGGCGTCGAGCAGTTCAGCGGCTTGGCCCTCAGCTACCTCAACCTCTACGACACCGAGGCGGCATGGCAGCTCGTTCACGACCTCGGCGATGCGGCCACCTCAGCATGCGCCATCATCAAGCACGCCAACCCGTGCGGCGCCGCCCTCGGGTCCGACCTCGCCGATGCCTACGAGCGGGCGTTGGCCGCCGATGACAAGTCGGCCTTCGGCGGCATCGTCGCTCTCAACGGTCCCGTCACCGACGCGGTCGCCGACGCCATCGTCGCCGGCCCCCAAGCCGACGTGATCATTGCGCCCTCCTACACCGACGGCACCGTCGAAAAGCTCATCGGCCGGCGCAAGGCCACCCGCCTGCTCAAGGCCAGCGCCCCTGATCCCGAGGCCTTCCACTTCCGTCAGATCGGCGGCGGCTTCCTCGTGCAGCAGCCCCACCACTTCGCGACGTCGCGCGCCGACTGGCGGGTTGTGACACAGCGCCAGCCGACCGATGACGAGTGGCGCGATGCGGAGTTGGCGTGGCGCCTCGGGGGCTATGTGAAATCGAACTCGATCGTGCTCGTCGCCGACGGCCAGGCCGTGGGGATCGGCGCCGGGCAGCAGAGCCGGGTCGACGCCGGAGAGATCGCGGCCAAGAAGGCTGCGGGACGAGCCAAGGGCGGGGCGTGCGCCAGCGATGCGTTCTATCCGTTCCGCGATGGCATCGAAGCCGCGGCTTCGGCCGGCGTCGCCGTCGTCATCCAGCCCGGCGGGGCGATGCACGACGACGAGATCATCGCGGCCGCCGACGAACTCGGCCTTGCCATGGTCTTCACCGGAGAAAGGCACTTCTTCCACTGATGTCGGCGATCATCCTCGACGGCGACGCCGTCCTCCGCGAAGTCAAGGCCGACCTCAAGGCCCGCACCGACAAGCTCCGAGCGGCGGGGATCATCCCCGGTCTCGGCTCGCTCCTCGTCGGTGACAATCCCGGTAGCGCCAAGTACGTGGGGATGAAGATCAAGAACTGCGAGCAGGTGGGCATCGCCTCCCATCACTTCGCCATCCCAGCCGACGGATCCCAAGCGGACGTCGATGCCGTGATCGACACGTTCAACCAGACCGACGAGATCGACGCCTGCTTGATCCAGCACCCCTTCCCGCCGGGGTTCGATTTCGACCGCACCTTGTTGCGGCTCAAGCCGGAGAAGGACGTCGACGGTCTGCATCCCGTGAACCTCGGCCGCCTCGTCAACGCCACCCACGGCCCGCGCCCCTGCACGCCCGCCGGCATCCAAGCGCTGCTGGCCCACTACGGCGTGCCCATCGCCGGAAAGGACGTTGTCATCATCGGACGCGGTCTCACGGTCGGCAAGCCGCTGGCCAACCTCCTGACCCTCAAGGAACCGAACGCCAACGCCGCGGTGACCCTGCTGCACACCGGCGTCGCCGACGTCCGGCCCTACGTCGAGAAGGCCGACATCGTGGTGGCAGCCGCCGGCTCGCCCGGCATCATCAGCCGAGACATGGTCAAGCCCGGAGCCGCCGTCGTGCAGACCGGCACCTCGATGAACGCGGCGGGGGAGTATCAACCCGACGTCGACGACGACGTCGTCGAGGTGGCTGGTTGGTACTCGCCGGTGATCAAGTCGGTCGGACCCATGACCAGAGCGATGCTCTTGACGAACTGCGTCATCGCCGCCGAGGCGCGTGCCGCAAGGGAAGGTGCCGCATGACCAAGATCGGCGAAATCCTCGCAACCGGACCAAGTTTTTCGTTCGAGTTCATGCCGCCGCGCGACGATCAGATGCTGCGCCAGTTCGAGAAAACGTTGCGTGAACTCGAGCCCCTCGCGCCGTCGTTCTGCTCGGTCACCTACGGCGCCGGCGGTTCCACGCGTGAGCGCACACTCGACGCCGTGCTCCACGTGCAGCACGGCACCCCTTTGGTGGCCATGCCCCACCTCACGTGCGTCGGCCAGACCCGGGGCGAGATCGAGTCGTTGATCACCCGCTATCGCGATGAGGGCATCGAGAACGTGCTCGCCCTCGCCGGCGATCCGCCGCTCATCGAGGGCGCTCCCCGGGGTGACTTCCGCTTTGCCACCGAACTCATCGAGTTGGCGCGCGAGGTCGCCGACTTCTCCATCGGGGTCGCGGCCTTCCCTGAGGTCCACCCCGACTCACCCGACCGGGCCGAAGATCGTCGGCGTCTGGCGTCCAAGCTCGAGGTCGCCGACTTCGCCATCACCCAGTTCTTCTGGTCGGCGGACGTCTACTTGCGCCTGCGGGACGAACTCGACGCCCTCGGGTCGACGACGCCCATCATTCCCAGCGTGTTCCCGATGGCCAGCGCCAAGGTGGCTGAGCGGTTCACCCGTACGAACGGGGCCGAGTGGCCGTCGTGGCTGGCCGACCGCCTCGAAAGGGTCACCGATGCCGAGGAGATACGCCGGATCGGGGTCGAGGTGGCGTGTGAGATCGGGGCCGAGCTGCTGCGCCACGATCCGCCCGGACTGCACATCTACACGTTGAACCGGTCGGATTCGGCCAGTGAGATCTGGCACAACCTGGGGTTGACCGAACGACGAGGGCAGGAGAACCCGTCCTCGTAGCCGAATTTGGAGGTATGGCTACCCAGGCGGGACCCGCCCCCCTCATCCCTGTCGAGCATTTCTTCGAGAACCCGGAAAAAGCCGGCGGTCAGATTTCTCCTGACGGCAAGAAGCTGTCGTACCTGGCGGCGGAGAACGACCGGCTCAACGTGTGGGTCCGCACCATCGGCCAGCAGGACGACGTGTGTGTCACCCACGACCACGTCCGGGGCATCTCCGGGTACTTCTGGTCGCGGGACTCGAAGCGGATCATCTACATCCAGGACAACGGCGGAGACGAGAACTTCCACGTGTTCGGGGCCGACATCGCCGTTCCCGACCAGCCGGCCACCGACCTCACCCCCTTCGAGGGGGTGCGCGCCCAGATCGTCGACGTCCCGGTCTCCGACCCCGACCACCTCTTGGTGGCGCTCAACAAGCGTGAGGCTTCGGCCTTCGACGTCTACCGGCTCACGATCGCCACCGGCGACCTCGAGCTGCTGGCCGAGAACCCCGGCAACATCGCCCGTTGGGTGACTGACCCGCAGGGCCGCCTGCTGGCGGCCGTGACCCAGACCCCGACGGGTGACAGCGGCGTTCTCGTTCGAACGAGTGAGGACGAGGAGTTTCGCCCGCTGCGGGAGTTCGCCAACGAGGACGACGCCAGCGTCTTCGGTTTTTCCCCCGATGGCTCTGCGCTCTACGTCGGAACGGCCGAGGGCGCCGACCTGGCCCGTCTCTGCTCGCTCGACCTCGCCGCCAATGAACTGACCGTGGTCGATGCCGACGACGAGGCCGACCTCTCGGGGCCGATCCTGAACCCCCGCACCGGCGAGCTGCTCGGCGCCATCTACGTCCGTGACCGGGTGGTGTTCCACCCCCTCGACGACGAGTTCGCGAAGGTGTGGGAAATGGCGGCGGCCATCCATGACGGCGACATCGCCGGCCTCTCCGGCGACGAATCCCGGACGAAGTGGCTGGTCACCTTCACCGACGACCGGGCCCCCGGCGTGGCCTACTTCCTGAACTCCGAGACGGGTGAGAGCGAGTACCTCTTCCGTCCCCGCCCCAAGCTCGACCCCGACACGCTGGCCCCCATGAAGTCGGTGCGCGTCCGGGCCCGTGACGGGCTCGACCTCCGCTGCTACCTCACGCTGCCGACGGGCGTCGAGCAGACCGACCTGCCGATGGTGCTGCTCGTGCACGGTGGACCGTGGTCCCGTGACTCGTGGGGCTATCAACCCGAGGTGCAGTTCCTGGCCAACCGGGGCTATGCCGTGCTGCAGGTCAACTACCGGGGCTCGACCGGGTTCGGCAAGTCGTTCATGCATGCGGCCGAGATGGAGTTCTCGGGGAAGATGCACGACGACCTGCTCGATGCCGTCGACTGGGCCGTCAAGGAGGGCTACGCCGATCGCGACCGGGTCGGCATCTACGGCGGGTCCTATGGCGGCTACGCCACCCTCGTCGGCCTGAGCTTCACCCCCGACACCTTCGCTGCCGGCATCTCCTATGTCGGTCCCTCGAGTCTCGTCACCCTGATCCGCTCGTTCCCGGCCTACTGGGGTCCGTTCCTCCAGGGCACCTGGTTCAAGTTCGTCGGCGACCCCGGCACGGCGGAAGAGCCCAACCGGGAGGTCGAGGCGCAACTCCTCGAGCGTTCGCCCATCAGCCGGGTCGACCGCATCAAGAGCCCGCTGCTGGTCGTGCAGGGCGCCAACGATCCCCGAGTGACCAAGATCGAGTCGGACAACATCGTGGAGGCGTTGCGAGACCGCGGCGTCGACGTCGAGTACATGGTGAAGGATGACGAGGGCCATGGATTCGCCAACCCCGAGAACCGCCTCGACCTCTACCGAACGATGGAGCGATTCTTCGGACGCCACCTCGGTGGCCGCACCTCCGAGGACACCGTCAGCGCCTGAGTCGGAGGCGGAGATCCGCCACCTCGACCCGAGCATTCGCACCGTCTGGCGAGTCGCAGGGATGGTGCGCGCCGTGATCGTGGCGGTCGTCGTTGCAGTGACACTGGTTCCGCTCGTGGTCACCGACGCGCTGCCGCTCGGCTTCGTGGCCGTTCCCGTGGCCATCGCCGTGCTGGGCCTGGTGCTGGCGTGGTGGTGGCCTGCGGTGCGTTACCGGCACTTCAGCTACCGCATGGGTCAGGACACCATGGAGCTCGAGCACGGCGTGCTCTTTCGCACCCGTTCGGTGATCCCCTACTTCCGGGTGCAGCACGTCGACACCTCGCAGGGCCCGATCGATCGGCGGCTGTCACTTTCGAATCTGAAGGTGCAGACGGCATCGCCGGCCACCGATGCCTTCATCCCTGGCCTGTCGACCATGGACGCGGCGAAGATCCGCGGCGTGATCCTCGATCGGGCGGGCGCCGGCGATGCCGTCTGACGTCCGCCGTCTTCACCCCCTCACGCCCTTCTTCGACCTCTTGTCGACGGTGCGGCAGTTCGCCCTGCCCCTCGTGCTCGCTCTGTTCGCCAACCGTGATCGAGGGCAACTGGCGCTCCTGGTGCCGACCTTGTTGTTCACGGTCGCCGGCGCGGCCAAGTGGTGGCGGTTCACCTACACCTTCGACGGCGCCCGTCTCGTCATCGACGAGGGGGTACTGACCCGCAAGCAGCGGATCGTGCCGGTCGACCGCATCCAGCAGGTCGACATGGCGACGACGCTGCGGCACCGGCTGTTGGGCGTCACCGTGCTGAAGCTGGAGACCGCCGGAGGAACCGGCGGCGCCGAGGTCAGTCTGTCGGTGGTGTCGACCGCCGAGGCCGCCAGGCTGCGTTCGGTCCTGTTGCCTGCGGGGCCGCGGGCCGCAGCGACCGATCCTGCGGCACCGGCGCCGATCCCGAGGGCAACGACCCTCTTGCAGCTCGGTCCTGGCCGCCTCGCCCTCGCCGGGGTCACCGGTTCAGAACTGGCGGTGATGTTCACGATCCTCCTCTCCGTCGGCCAACTCGTCGATGACCTCCCGGAGTCCTTCCTCCTCAACCGCGTCGAGGAGCTGACCACGCCGTCGGATGTCGCCGGATTCACCCTGACGGGTATCGCGGTGGTGGCGCTCTGGTTTGCACTTGCGGCCTCGGCGAGCGTGCTCAAAGACGGTCGTTACCGACTCGTGCGACGAGGCGACCAGCTGGCGGTGTCGAGAGGTCTCCTCGACCAGCGCGAGGCGTCGCTCCCGCTGCACCGCGTGCAGGTGGTCCGAATCCAGCAGGCCTTCGTCCGGAGGCTGCTCGGCCGCAGCAGCCTCCGCATCCGCAGCAGCGCCGGCGCCATCGAGGTCCCCTTGGTCACGGCGGCCGAGACGACCGAACTGTTGAGCGTCGTGCTACCCCGAACCGAACTGTCCGACCTCGTTCCTGCGCCATCGGCGGCCCGCCGTCGCGCCATCCTGCGCCGAGTGATCCCGGCGCTGCTGGTGCTGTTCGGCTCGGCCCTCTGGCTCGAACGAGCGGTTCCCTTCGCCGCCGTCGTGGTCGCCCTCAGCGGGCTTCTGGGCGAACTCGCCTACCGGGGGCTCGCCCATGGATGGACCGGGGGCATGGTCGTCGCCCGTTCCGGAGGGCTGCGCCGGGAGATCACCGTCGTTCCTGGAGCAAAGGCCCAGAGCACCCGGTTACGCACGTCCCCGCTGCAGCGCCGGGCCGGCCTGGCGACCCTCTATGTCGACGTCGCCACTTCCGGCGCATCGCCGGCCATCCGGGATGGCGACCTCCATCGGCTGGCCGACCTCCAGGAGGCAATCGCGTCGACGCCTGCGGCCCGCACCGACGAGATCGACGTCCGCCGCCGCTCCCCCCTGCTGTTGGTCAGGCCATCGCCTTGGTGAGGTTGCGGTCGAGGGCATCGAGGAAGTCTTCGGTGGTGAGCCACTTGTCCTCCGACCCGGGGATCAAGAGGGCGAGATCCTTGGTCATGTCGCCGCTCTCGACGGTCTCGACGCAGACCCGCTCGAGCGTCTCGGCGAAGTTGACGACCTCGGCGGTGCCGTCGACCTTGCCCCGGAACTTGAGTCCCTGGGTCCAGGCGAAGATCGAAGCGATCGGGTTCGTCGACGTGGCGTTGCCCTTCTGATGCTCCCGGAAGTGTCGGGTCACCGTGCCGTGGGCGGCCTCGGCCTCACACGTCTTGCCGTCGGGGGTGAGGAGCACCGAGGTCATGAGCCCGAGAGAACCGAAGCCCTGGGCGACGGTGTCCGACTGCACGTCGCC
>JBKJLU010000006.1:0-6179 GCA_046596815.1 Acidimicrobiales bacterium
GCAGCAAGATCTGAACGCGGGCCTGCTGGCCTCCACTCAAGGTCTCGAACGGCTGTTGCGCCGCGCTCGAGAGTTCGTAACGCCGAAGGGAGGCCATCGCCGCCGCCAGCGCCAGGCCGTGGTCCGCGAGCACGTCGACGAGACGCCGGCCGACCAGCTCGGGATGCTCATGCGTCTGCGAGAAATAGCCGGGGACGACCCGAGCGCCGAGCGCCCACCGGCCCCCATGGTCGACCGGTGCACCGGCCAACAATCCGAGAAAGTGCGTCTTGCCGGTGCCGTTCAGACCGAGCACGGCGATGCGTTCGCCGAAGAGCACCTCGGTGTCGAAGTCGTCGACCAGCCCGGGGAACGAGAGACCCTCGACGACGATGGCCCGCTTCCCGGTCCGGTCACCACCGAGGCGGATCGAAAGCGACTGATCCTTCGGCCGCTCGAGGGGCGCGGCGGCTTCGTGGCGACGGATCTTGGTCTGGGTGGCCCGTAGCCGCGACGCCGCGGCATCGCTCATCGTGAGCTGGCGTCGGTACTCGCGCACTTGGTCCTCCATGCGCTTTCGCTCTTCCTGCCAGCGCCGGTGCTCGTCGTCGAGTTTGGCGAGACGCTGCTGGCGGGCGTCGTGCCACGTGGCGAAGGACGCACCATGGGTCCAGGCGCGTCGGCCCTCGAGGGTGACCACCCGATGGCTGGCGTCGGCCAACAACTGCCGGTCGTGACTGACGAACAGCACCGTCTTGCGGGTGGTGTTGAGCGCGTCGGCGAGCCACTCCTTTCCGGGGACATCGAGGTAGTTGTCGGGTTCGTCGAGCAGCAGCACGTCGTCGTCCGAGCGCAACAACAACTCGAGCGCGAGTCGTTTCTGCTCGCCGCCGGAGAGGGTGCCAACCCGACGGGTCTCGACCTCGGCCAGATGCTTGCGCAACGCCACGGTCGTGCACGTGTCCCAGAGGATCTCGGCGTCATAGCCGCCCACGTCGCCCCACGCGGTGATGGCCTCGGCCAACCGCATACCGGAATCGGTCGACGACAGCCGGAGGTTCTCGTCTTCTGCGGTCTTCAGCCGCTCGGCCGCTGCTCGGATGGCCGGCGGCGAAAGACCTGCGAGCAGGTCGCGCACGTTGGTTTCGTCGCGGATGGAGCCGATGAACTGGCGCATCACCCCGAGGCGGCCGTCGACGGCGATCGAGCCGGTATGCCCGTGCTCGTCGCCCGCGATCAGGCGGACGAGGGTGGTCTTGCCGGCGCCGTTCGTGCCGACGAGGGCGGTGTGCTGCCCGTCGCCCACCCGGAATGACACCTCGTCGAACAGGGTGTCCCCGCCGGGAAACGTGAAGCCGAGGCGGGACACCTCGAGGGCGCCCATCGCAGGAGTCGGTCGCTACTCGTCGGCCAGCCCGGCCCGGATCTGGGCCAGGTGGGCGCGGTCGTGCTGCACCAGGAGGTCGGCGATCTGCGTCACCGTCAGTTCACCGCGCTCGGCGTGCATGCCGGTGAGCTTCCACTCGTCGGGCTCGAGGGACGCGAGCACCCGCAGGTTGGCGTCGCGCAACGCCCGCCAGCGCGCCAGCGACTCCTTCGCATCGGTCTCGAGTTCGGCGAAGCGACGCACCCATGCGTTCTCGTCGAAGCCCGCCAAGTAGGGGCGGTCGGCGGTCACGACCATGCGGATCCGCGTGCTGTAGACGAGTTCGGCGTCGGCCAGGTGGGCCACGACGGTGGCGGGCGACCATTCGCCATCACCCTGCTCCCTCTGGAGCGCTTCCGTCTTTGCCGTGGCCAGCAGCGCCACCAACTCGCGGGGCGTGCCCTTCAGTCGGTCGAGGGCGACGCTCGGTTCCAGGACAGGCATGTCCTCAAACTAGACAAGGGCCATGGACCCCGGGCCCGTCAAAGACGTCCTCACGGTGGTCGTCGGCGTCGGGACCGGCGTGTTGTCGGCCGCCTTCGGCGTCGGCGGAGCGGTCGTCTCGACGCCGGCCATTCGGGCCCTCGGGATCCCGGCGCTCCTGGCCGTCGGCACCACCCTGCCGTCCATCTTTCCCAGCGCGATCACGGGGACGGCGCGCTACGCGCGCGAACAACTCATTCTGTGGCGGGTCGTGGCCGTCACCGCGCCCGCCGGAATCGTCGCGGCCGTCGTGGGTGCCGAACTCTCCGATGACGTTCCCGGCGAAGGCCATCTCCTGATGGTGCTGACGGCGATCTTGCTGGGCTACACCGCGTTGCGCATGGCCAGGAAACCCAGGCCGGTCGTGGTCGATCCAAATGCCGAACCGGCACGGACGGATGGAGGTCGTGCGGGGGTGCTCATCGCCGTCGGCGCGCTGGCCGGACTGATGTCGGGCCTCCTCGGCATCGGCGGTGGCGTGGTCATGGTGCCCGGCTTCACCGAGTTGGGGAAGCTTCCGCTCAAGACGGCGATCGCCACGTCGCTCGCCTGTGTCGCCATCTTCGCCATCCCGAGCACCATCACCCACGGTCTGAACGGCAACATCGACTGGCGCATCGCCCTGTTGCTCACCATCGGCGTGATCCCCGGCGCCCGAATCGGAGCCGCCGCCGCGGTCAAGGCCAGCGACGAAGGCCTGCGCAAGACCGTCGCCGCCTTCCTCGGCCTCATCGCCGTCGTCTACCTCGTCGGCGAGTTCCTCGCGTTGTAGCTCAGGCGTGGTGGTCGCCGAGTACCCGTGCTCGGGTGAAGACGGCGTCGAGCATGGGTTCGGTGAGGGTCCCGGTGAAGGTGTTCTGCTGGCTCGGGTGGTACGAGCAGAGAATCCAGCGGCCGTCGTCGAGCTCGATCTCGGCGCCGTGACCGAACTTCGGACGCGGCCGCACGCCGAGGACGCGACAGACCGCTTCGTAGCCGAATGCCCCGAGCGCCACGAAGACGCGCAACGAGGGAAGCAGTGCGATCTCCCGCTCGAGGTACGGCTGGCAGGTGTCGCGTTCGACGGGGGTCGGTTTGTTGGCGGGAGGGGCACAGCGCACGGCGGCGACAACGTACGCTCCCGTCAGTCGCAGTCCGTCGTCGCGATGCACGCTGGTCGGCTGGTTGGCGTACCCCGCGCGGTGCATCGCCCGAAACAGCCAGTCGCCTGACCGGTCACCGGTGAACACCCGACCGGTGCGGTTGCCGCCATGGGCGGCCGGCGCGAGCCCCACGACCATCAGGTGGGCATTCGGATCGCCCAGGCTGGGCACCGGCCGGCCCCAGTAAGGCTCGTCGCGGAACGATGCCCGTTTCTCCGTCGCCACCAACTCGCGCCACTCCACCAGGCGGGGGCAGGCGAAGCAGTCGATGATCTCCGCCTGCACCGCCTCGAGCGAGTCGTGTTGCACGACGGGAAGGGTAGGTTGGGCCCCGCCGATGCCCCGCAGCCCGAAGCCGAAACCGACTCCGCCGACCACGATCCTGTTCGTCAGACACGGCCAGACACCGACGACCGGTTCCGTGCTCCCCGGTCGGGCCAAGGGCCTCCACCTCGCCGACACCGGACGCCAACAGGCTGAGGCAGTCGCCGAACGTCTGCGGGCACTGCCGAAGGTTGATGCCGTCTATGCGTCGCCGCTCGAACGCACTCGCGAGACGGCCGCACCGATCGCCAAGGCGCGCGACCTCAAGGTCGTTGCCAACCGGGGCCTCCTCGAATGCGACTTCGGCGACTGGACGGGGCGGCAACTCAAAGAGTTGATGAAGTTGCCCGAGTGGTCGACGGTGCAGCGCTATCCGAGCGGATTCCGCTTTCCCAACGGTGAGTCGTTCGCCGAGATGCAGACCCGCATCACCGGAGCCGTCGCTGACGTGGCGGCCCGCCATCGCGGTGGCACCGTCGTCTTGGTGTCGCACGCCGATCCGATCAAGGCCGCCGTCGCCGCCGCACTGGGCACCCACCTCGACCTCTTCCAGCGCATCGTCATTTCTCCGTGCTCGGTGACCACCGTCGCCTACGGCACGAGCGGACCCATCGTGCTCAACGTGAACTCGACCACCGGCGACCTCGGCGCGGTGAAGCCGTCATGAGTGAGCCCTTCGAACTTCCTTCGGTCGATGCCATCACGTTCGGCACCATCGGCGAGCCCGGCAAGCGGGTGTTCTACGTGCAGGCTTGGGCCGGACAGACGATCATCACCTTGAAAATGGAGAAGCAACAGGTCGGCGGTCTGGCCGCGGCCCTGCAAGAGGTCTTGGCCGACCTTCCCACCGAGTCGACCCCCGTGTCGGCGCCCGGTCTGCAACCGCCGGTCGAATCCTCCTGGATCGTCGGCGGCATCGGCGTCAGTGCCTTCGATGACGCCACGCAGCGCATCACCCTGCTCTTCGAGGAGGCGGTGATCGAAGAGGACGCCATCGGCGCCACCGCCCACATCGGCGTGACGATCGCGCAGTTGGTAGCCCTCATCGCGCGGGGCGAGGAACTGGTCGCCGGGGGCCGGCCCAACTGCCCGCTGTGTGGCAACCCGATGGATCCCGACGGCCACGCATGCCCGAAGACGAACGGCCACCTCAAGCACTGAGCCTCCTCGACGAGGGGGAGATCGAACTCAAGGGACGCATGCCGTGGAGTTCGAACGGCACGTTCCTCGTCGGCCTCTGCCTCGATCCGGGCGAAGGGGGATGCCGCGAAGAGGGCGACGCCATCTACAAGCCCCTCCGGGGCGAGCGCCCGCTGTGGGACTTTCCTGGCGGGCTCTACCGCCGGGAGATCGCGGCGTGGCGCCTGTCGGATGCCTTGGATTGGGGCATGGTTCCCGACACCGTGCTGCGGCGCAACGCACCCCTCGGTGAGGGTTCGCTGCAGCGCTTCGTGGACGCCGATTTCTCCGAGCACTACTTCACCCTGCTCGAGCGTGAGCACCTGCACCCGCAACTGCGGCGAATGGCCGTGTTCGACCTGCTGGCCAACAACGCAGATCGAAAGAGCGGGCACTGCCTGCTCACCGAGGACGGACGGATCTGGGGCATCGATCACGGGGTCTGCTTCCACGACGAACCGAAGCTGCGCACCGTGATCTGGGATTTCGCCGGCGAGCCCATCGAGGCCGACCTCCTTGCCGATGTCGCCGGATTGCTCGACCGACCTCCGGACCTCGACGACGTGCTGACGCGCGTCGAGTACGGCGCGTTCCTCCGACGGGTCGAGGCCGTTCTGCACCTCGGATGCTTTCCCGATCCCCAGGGCGATCGCCCCTATCCGTGGCCCCTCGTGTGAGCTCGCACACCAGTCGCGAATTGATCGAACTCGGAGACCTCGATGAACTCGTTCGCCACGTCGACCGCTTGACGACGGCCGGCGCATGGGACGAACTGGTGGAGTTGCGCGACCTCAGCCGCGCTGCGCTCGACCGGGGTCGCCAGCTCTGGCCGGTCGCGGCACGGGTGGAGTATCGGCTGGCCCTCGACGCGCCCGGAAGATTCGCCGCCCAGATGCTGGTCGCCGGCGCTGGACGCTTCGGCCTCGGTCCGCTCGCCGAGGTCGCAGCGAGCTCGCACACGTGGGATGAGTTGGCAGACCACGTCGTGCAGGGCGCGCCGGAAGCGGCGGTTGCCGCCCATGAGCGGGTGGTGCGGGGCGAGGACCTGTCGGGGGACCGTCGCCTCGATCCGTTCGTGCTCGAGGTCCCGCTGGCCTTGGCGCCGTGGGAGCCCGAATATCCCGTCGCCTTCTACACGCCGGACGCGGCCGACTTCCCCATCCCCGAGCTGACCGGTTTCGCCGAGGTCACGTTGACCGGCGGCGCCCGCCGGGCCGACGACCACGAGACGGTGCGGGCTCTGGCCGAGTTGTGCCAGGCGTGGACCTCGGAGTCGAACGGGCGGGCCTCGGCCGTCGCCGTACACGGTGACGCCACCGCCGCGGTTGCCGCCCTCGAACCGCCACAAGCGCGGATGGTCGAGATCACGCCACAACAGGGACTGGCCCGCTTGGCGTGGGCGGCAGCCAGCGGTGGCGCCCACGGACGGCGCCGCGGCATGGCGCCGGGCCGCTACGCCGCCTGGTGGGCGGCGGCGGCCCTGGGCGGACTGCTCGACGACTTCCCGCCCGAGCCGTCCGAACTCGGCGACTCGATCTGCGAGCTGCGTTGGTGGGGCTGGGACCGCGGCGGCGCCGAGCCGGGTTGGTCGTGTCGCCTCGCCGTCGAAGATCCGGCCGACGGCCTCGCCTGGGCCCTCGACGCCT
>JBKJLU010000057.1:0-16390 GCA_046596815.1 Acidimicrobiales bacterium
GGGGCGCATAGGCCTTCTCGGCGTCGGCCAGCGTCACCGGACATTCGAAGGCATCACCATCGTCCTCCTCCTCGGCCTCGTCGTCCTCGGCTTCGTCGTCCGAATCGGGATCGGCCAATTCGGCGTCGGCGCTCTCGGACGCCTCGTCTGATGCCGACTCCGAGGAGCCTCCGTCGTCTCCGCCGCCGCACGCCGCGGTGAGCACGACCAAACTCAGCAGTACGACCAGCCAACGAAATCGGGTCATGTGCCCACCTCGTGTCGAGCGGGCGCCGCCGCCCGCCTGAGCAGCGTAACGACCACGTCGGCGGCGCGTACGGTGAACCCATGCCCGCTGCCACCTTCGGCGACGTGACGCTCGAGGTCGGCGACGACCACGTCGGCATGGTCGAGATCCACCGCCCGCCCAACAACTTCTTCGACGTCGCCCTCATCCGGTCGATCGCCGACGCCTATGACGCAGCCGATGCTGACGACGGGTGCCGAGCGCTCGTGTTGTGCAGCGAGGGCCGCCACTTCTGCGCCGGTGCCGACTTCTCTGGCGGATCGCGAGCGACGCCAGTCGCACCGTCGGGCGCGGGCGGTGCCAGCGAGCTCTATGCCGAGGCGGTCCGGTTGTTCGAGGCGAAGACACCGGTGGTCGCGGCGGTGCAGGGCGCAGCCATCGGAGGGGGCCTCGGCCTGGCCTGTTCGGCCGACTTCCGAGTCGGTTCCGACGCCAGCCGTTTTGCCGCCAACTTCGCCCGCCTCGGCTTTCACCACGGCTTCGGTCTCACCGTCACACTGCCGCCGCTGGTCGGGCAGCAGCGCGCACTCGAACTGCTCTACACCGGACGTCGTGTCGGCGGCGTCGAGGCGGCGCAACTCGGCCTGCTCGACCTGCTCGTCGAGCCGGACGTCCTGCGCGACGAGGCGCGGGCGTTCGCCGCCGACATCGCACTGTCGGCACCCCTGGCCGTGCGTTCGATTCGAGAGACCATGCGAGGCGATCTGGCCGATCGGGTGCGGGAGGCGACGGCCCGCGAGGACGCCGAACAGGCGTGGTTGCGCAAGACCGAAGACTGGACCGAGGGCGTGCGGGCCAGCGCCGAACGACGGGAGCCCCGCTTCGAGGGACGATGAGCGGCCCCCTCCACGGGGTGCGTGTCCTCGACCTCACCTCCGTCGTCATGGGGCCCCTCGCCACGCAGACGTTGGGCGACCTGGGGGCCGACGTCATCACCATCGAATCGGCCAAGGGCGAGACCAACCGCATCATGGGCGTCGGCCCTCACCCCCAACTCTCCGGCGTCGCGCTGAACCTGTTGCGGAACAAGCGGAACGTCGCCCTCGACCTGAAACACCCCGATGGACGAGCCGCGCTGTTGCGCATCGCCGCCACCTGCGACGTGTTCGTCACCAACCTGCGGCCAGGACCGCTGGCCCGCCTCGGCCTCGCCTACGACGACCTCGTGGCCGTGCGGCCGGATGTCGTGTTCTGCGCCGCTCAGGGGTTCTCCACCGAGAGCGGGCGGGCCGATGATCCGGCCTACGACGACATCATCCAATCGGCCAGCGGCATGGCCGACGTGATGCGTCGGGCCACCGGACAGCCCGCGCTGGTGCCGACGATTCTCGCCGACAAGATCAGCGGGCTCACGATGACCTACGCCATCCTCGCCGCCCTCTTCGAGCGCGAACGCAGCGGACGCGGGCAGTTCCTCGAGTTGCCGATGGTCGATGCGGTTGCCGCCTTTGTGCTCGTCGAGCACGGCGCCGGGGCGATTGGGCAACCGCCACAAGAGGGTGCCGGCTACTCGCGCATCCTCACCGAGCATCGGCGGCCACAACAGACGGCCGACGGCTGGATCACGGTGTTCCCCTACACCCCTGAGCATTTCGCCGCCCTCTTCGATGCGACCGGTCGCCACGACCTGGCCGCCGACGACCGACTGGCGACGACGCGGGGTCGGGCCGCCAACCCCGACCTGCTCTACGCCACCCTCGGGGCGCTGGTGGCCACGAAGACGACGGCGGAATGGTTGGCCCTCTGCCGCGAGCGCGGCATCCCGGCGGCGCCGATGGCCGATCTCGATGACGTCGTCGACGCGCTTCCCGAGGCCGAACATCCGGTTGCGGGCACCTACCGGCAGATCCCGCCGCCGGTGCGGTTCTCGCGCACACCGGCCGACATTCGTCGACACGCGGCGTTGGTGGGTGAGCACAATCGCGAGGTGTTGTCGGAGGTCGGGCTCAGCGAAGCCGAGATCGACGGGCTCGAGTCGGCCGGCGTGCTCCGCAGCCGACCCGCTTAGTTCCTCCGAACCTCCCGGAAGGGCAGGTCGCGATCCACCTGGGGCTCCTTGGGGAGGGCGAGGACCCGCTCACCGATGATGTTGCGTTGGATCTCGTCGGTGCCGCCGGCGATCGACACGGCCGGCACCGAGACGAGCACCTCGGCAACGACGCCACCGGTTCCGTCATCACTGCCGGACAACATGCCGTGGGCGCCGGCGATCGCTCCGTGGACGTCGGCCGCAGCCTTGGCGATGTGGCTGCTCGCCAGCTTGGCCAATGACCCTTCGGGGCCTGGCGGACGGCCGAGCGCTCGCTCCGCCCTCGCCCGCTGCGTCGTCCACTGCGCGGTGCGGTGCAGGGACGTGAGCCGGACGATGTCCTGTCGCACCCGAGGATCGGCCGCCCGTCCCGTGGCCTGCGCCCGCTCGATCACGAGATCGACCCGACCGGCGCGTTGGGGATACCACTTGTAGGGCTCGTAGTGCTCGGCCGTCTCCGCCGCCGCCTCCGTCAGCGCCCGGCCCGTGCGTCTCGGGCGCTCGGCATCCGTTGCGGTTCGCGGCCGCGGACCGGCGTTGAACCGTCGTTCGTGGGCGAGAGTGGCGAGGGCGACGGCCCATCCGTTACCGACGTCACCGATGGCGTCGGCCGCGGGAGCGCGAGCGTCGTCGAAGAACACCTCGTTGAAGCTGGCGTGGCCGTTCATCTGGCGAAGGCCCCGCACCTCGATACCGGGTTGGTGCATGTCGATGGCGAAGTACGTGATGCCCCGGTGCTTGGCCACGTCCCAGTCGGTGCGGGCCAGCAGCATGCCGTAGCGGGCGTGGTGGGCGCTGGTGTTCCACACCTTCTGTCCGTTGATCACGAACTCGTCTCCGTCGCGCTCGGCCCTGGTCGTGAGGCCGGCCAGATCCGACCCGCTGCCGGGCTCGCTGAAGAGCTGGCACCACGTGTGCTCGCCCGTCACGATCGGACGCAACAGGCGGCCCTTGAGATCGTCCGAGCCGTGTTCGAGGATGGTCGGAGCGGCGAGACCGATCCCTGAACCCTGGGGCGTGCCCACGGCGCCGGCGGCGTCGAAGGCGGCGGTCACGGTGCTCTCCATCGACGCCGGCAGTCCCCGTCCGAACCACTCGACCGGCCAGGTCGGACATCCCCAACCGGAGTCGGCCAGCCGGCTGCGCCACTCGACCAGGCTGAGTTCGGGATCCCAGTTGGCGTCGAGCCACGCGCCGACTTCGGCCGCAACTTCGGTCTCGTCGCGCCCGGTCCGGTCCATGGACTTCGACCCTATGCCGCCTACCCCGTTTTGGCAGCGGGATCCCGCCGTGGACGGCGGGATTCCGCTGCCAAAAGCCAGGGCGGGGCGTCAGAGTCGGTCGACGCCCTCGATGCGCACGATGGCCTCGCCCGCTTCGATGCTGGCGGCCAGGTCGACGGTGGCCACGAGAGCCCACTCGTGGAATCCCTGGGGATCGTCGAGGATCTGGCGCACCTTCCACTCGTCGGGACCCTCGATGATCTCGAGCAGGGCGGCCGACCGGGCCGGCGCGCCCGTCCCCATCGAGTCGTGCTCGGCGTAGTAGGGCGCCAACGCGTCTTCCCAGGCGGCCTGCGTCCAGGTCTCGTCGAGGTCGGCCAACGTCCAGTACTGACGCAGTGCCGCAAGTTCGACCCGGCGGAACAGCGCATTGCGCACCAGCACCAGGAAGGCCCGGCGGTTGGCGGTGATGGGCGGTGGCGCCTCGTCCAACGGCTCACCAGCCACGCCACCCGCGGCCACGACTTCTTCCGGGTGTTGCAGTTGCTCCCACTCGTCGAGCAGTGAACTGTCGACCTGGCGGACCAGGGCGCCGAGCCACTCGGTCAGGTCGTAGAGCTCTTCCGTCTTGAGGGCCTCCGGCACCGTCTGGTTCAGGGCCTTGAAGGCACCGCTCAGGTAGCGCAACACCACCCCTTCGGATCGGGCCAACTGGTAGTGACCCACGTAGTCGTTGAAGGTCATCGCCCGCTCGAACAGGTCACGGGCCACCGACTTGGGAGACAGGTGGTGGTCGACCACCCAGGGGTGGGCTCTTCGGTACGACTCGAAGGCGCCGTTGAGCATCTCGGCCAGCGGCTTCGGCCAGCTGACCGTCTCGAGTCGGGCCATGCGCTCGTCGTATTCGAGCCCGTCGGCCTTCATCTGCCCAACCGCTTCTCCCCGCGCCTTGTGCTCTTGGGCCTTCAGCACCTGGGAGGGATCGTCCAACGTCGACTCCACGATCGACAACACGTCGAGGGCGTAGGTCTCCGATGCCGGATCGAGCAGCTCGAAGGCGGCCAGGGCGAACGGACTGAGGGGCTGGTTGAGGGCGAAGTCGTACTGCAGGTCGACGGTGACGCGGGTCGTACGGCCGGCATCGTCGGGGGCCTCCAGTCGCTCGACCACGCCGGACGCCAGCAGCGAGCGGTAGATCGAGATCGAGCGACGGACGTGGCGGCGCTGCGCAGCGCGGTTCTCGTGGTTGTCGACGAGCAGGTCGCGCATGGCGCGGCATCCGTCACCCGGACGGTCGAGGACGTTGAGCATCATCGAGTGCGACACGGCGAAGCTCGACGTCATCGTCTCGGGCTCGGCCGAGACGAGGCGCTCGAACGTCGGCTCGCCCCACGACACCATCCCCGGCGGCGGCTTCTTGCGCACGACCTTGCGTCGCAGCCGCTCGTCCGTTCCCGCCTTGGCCAACGACTTGGCGTTGTCGATGGCGTGCTCGGGTGCCTGCACGACCACCGATCCGGCGGTGTCGAACCCGGCTCGGCCGGCCCGCCCGGCGATCTGATGGAACTCGCGCGCGCTCAGCAGCCGGACCTTCGTACCGTCGTACTTGCTCAGCGCGGTGAAGAGCACCGACCGGATGGGCACGTTGATGCCGACGCCCAGGGTGTCGGTGCCGCAGATGACCTTGAGCAGCCCGGCCTGGGCGAGGCGCTCGACCAGCCGGCGGTACTTGGGGAGCATGCCGGCGTGGTGCACCCCGATGCCATGCCGAACGTAACGGGACAACGTGCGCCCGAACGCAGTGGTGAACCGGAAGGCGCCGATCATCTCGGCGATGGCGTCCTTCTCCTCTCGTGTGCAGACGTTGACGCTCAAGAGGGATTGCGCCCGTTCGGCGGCCGAGGCCTGGGTGAAGTGCACCACGTAGACGGGCGCTTGATGGGTGCCGAGCAACTCTTCGAGGGTGTCGTGCAGCGGCGTCATCCGCCAGGAGTAGTGGAGGGGGACGGGACGGGTCGTGTTGGTGACGACGGCCGTAGGTCGCCCGGTGCGACGGGTCAGGTCATCACGGAACATCGACACGTCGCCGAGGGTCGCCGACAGCAACACGAACTGGGCACGCGACAGGGTCAACAGCGGCACCTGCCAAGCCCACCCCCGATCGGGCTCGGCGTAGAAGTGGAACTCGTCCATGACCACCGACTCGACCGACGACGTCGCGCCTTCCCGCAAGGCGATGTTGGCCAGGATCTCGGCGGTGCAACAGATGATCGGGGCACCGGCGTTGACGCTCGAGTCGCCGGTCATCATGCCGACGTTGGCCGTGCCGAAGACGCCACACAGGTCGAAGAACTTCTCCGACACCAGCGCCTTGATCGGTGCCGTGTAGAACGTCCGTCGGCCGGTGGCCAGTGCCGCGAAATGGGCCCCCATGGCGACGAGGCTCTTGCCCGATCCGGTCGGTGTGCTGAGGATGACATTGGCTCCAGAGACGATCTCGATGAGCGCTTCTTCTTGTGCCGGGTAGAGCTCGAGCCCCCGGCCCGCGGCCCACGAAGCGAAGACGTCGAACAACGAATCGGCGTCTGGCTCGGGGGGAATCCCGTCGGTGAGCGTTGCCGTCAAGACGGCCCGGCGCCGTCCAGGCCGAGCCGGGCCCGCACCGCCGGCCGGCGCAACGGCGGCACCGTCGGCGGCGGCTGCTTGCGCGGTGGGAGCTGCTCGAGCAGCTGGGCCGTGGCGACGGCCACCTGCCGCGCCGCCTCACCAACCGCGGCCATCGTGGCGTCCGATGGCTTCTGCACGCCGCTGACCTTGCGGACGTACTGCATCGCCGCCGCCTCGATCTCGGTGGTCGTGGCCGGTGGCTCGAGACCCCGGAGGGTCGTGATGTTGCGACACATGATCTCGACCCTAACTACCACGCAGGATCTCGACCCTAACTACGACGCGGGATCTCGACCCTAACGACCATCTCGGGCCGCACGCATAGCCTTCACGACATGCCCGACCATCCTCCCGTCCAGCAGTGGGCCACCGACTTCGACCACACCGATCCGACTTGGGCGGCCGATCCGTTCCCGATCTGGGACGAGCTCCGCGAGACGTGCCCGGTCGCCCACTCCGGCCGCTACGGCGGCGTGTGGATGCCGACGAAGTTCGACGACGTCGCCGCTATCGCCTACGACACCGAGCGGTTCACCTCGCGCAGCATCATCGTCACCGACCACCGACCGCCCGACACCTCACCGCGCGGCGTCGCCCCCCCGATCTCCTCGGATCCGCCGTTCCATCACGGTGCGCGACGCCTGCTCCTTCCGCCCTTCTCTCCCAAGGCCATCGACAAGCTCGAGCCGGCGACCCGGGCCTACTGCCAAGAGCTGGTGGCGGCCCTCGACGGGCTTGACGTCGTCGACGCGGCCGAGCAGTACGCGCAGCACATCCCGGTGAGGGTCATCGCCCACATGCTCGGCTTTCCCCTCGACGACGCCGACAAGTTCCGCGGGTTCGTCGACGACGTCCTCAAGGACGTCACGGCACCGTTCGAACACCGCATCGCCGCCATGGGCGCGCTCTTCGAATACCTGAAGGACCAGATCCTCGACCACCTCGAGAACCCGCGCGACGACCTGACGAGCTATCTGCTGCAGGCCGAGATGAACGACGAGCCCCTCGACATGCTCCACGTCGGCGGCACCATCGCCTTGTTGCTCATCGCTGGCATCGACACCACCTGGAGCGCCATCGGGGCGTCGATCTGGCATCTCGCCACCAACCCCGAAGATCGCGAGCGGCTGGTCCGCGAACCCGATCTGCTGCCGACCGCCATGGAAGAGCTGTTGCGGGCCTACGCCCCCGTCACCATGGCCCGGCTGGTGAAGGAGGACATGGACTGGAACGGCTGCCCCATGAAGGCCGACGACTGGATCCTGCTCTCGTTCCCCTCGGCCAACCGTGACCCCGAGGCCTTCGAGGATGCCGACAAGGTGATCCTCGACCGTGAGGTGAACCGCCACGCCGCTTTTGGCCTCGGCATCCACCGCTGCGCCGGATCCCACCTCGCCCGCATGGAACTCCGGGTAGCGCTCGAGGTGTGGCTCGAAGCCTTTCCGTCGTTCTCCCTCGACGACCCTTCAGCCGTCACCTGGGCCGGCGGACAGGTTCGCGGCCCGAGGAAGCTCCCCCTCCGTATCGCCTGAACTCCGACTTAGGCGAGGCCGGCGTCGGGAGCGCCAGCGAGCAGCCGGCGCGTGAGCGGAGCCAGCCTCATCGGCGCAGCGAACCGAACACTCAGCGGCGGCGGGCCGGGGCCCGGCGGCCCGCGGCCTTGCGGGGGGCCTTGCACTTCTTGGCCTTGCAAGCCTTGGTCGGAGCGGCGGCGGCGACAGCGGCGGGAGCAGCGGCGGCACCGCTGTTGTCGCCGGCGGAGGCCGTCGTCACGCCGCCACCGCTGGCAGCCATGAAGTTCTCGGTGACGAAGATGCGACCGTCACGGACGACGACGCCAACGGCGATCGTCTGGAAGGCCGGGTCGACCAGGTTGCGGTAGTGGCCGGGCGACGCAACGAAGGCGTTGTGCAGGCTCTCGACGCCGTGGCCGACGCCGACGTTTTCGCCGAGGCGGGTCCAGTTGGACGGGGCTACGTCGGCCAGGTTCGGGCGGTGCGAGATCGAGCCGGCATCAGCCATCGAACCCGACCACGACACGGCGACATCGCGGAGCTGCGTGTTGTCGCTGGCCAGGGCAGCCAGGCCCTGCGACGCCCGCAGGTCGTTGATGCGGAAGACGAACTCGTTCTCCAGAGCCCGGGTGTCGAGCTCCTCGGCGCCGGCGGGGGCGGCGGAGCCCATGCCCAACAACGCCAGTCCGACCAGACCGGCAACGGCGGTGAGCAGGAAACGGCGGGCGACAGACATGCAATCCTCCAGCGGATCTGAGAAATCCCACGGGAGGCGAGGCCCCCATTCGGTAGCTCGGCTGCCGTGGAGATCCCGCAGGAGCGGTCTCTCGATAGGTCCGATGGCTTTGCGTCCCCGGGTTTCCCCGGGTTTGCCGTTTCGTGGGTGAAGCGGTTGGTAGCAGTTTCTTCGTCCGGCTAGCCGGTCACCTTGAGTGAGGATCTCACCCAGAACGCAAAAAAGCGGCCCGAAGGCCGCTTTCTTGCCACTGCGTGTGGTCTATCGGTCGTTGCGGTTGCGGAGTTCCTGGCGGATCCGATCCTGCATGGGGATCTCAGTCGTCGCCGGTGCACCGCTGGCCATGGGCACGGTCAGGTCCTCCGACATCGGGATGTCGATGGTGGCGTCGCGGAGATCGACACGGGCCTGGCCACGGACCGCTGAGGCCGAACGAGCCTGCTCCTTGATCTTGGGAGCCTCCTCGTCGACCTTGTTCAGCGCCTGTTCCCACCGGGCCCGCATGGGCTGGATGCCGCCGCCGCCGACGGCGATGATGGCCGAGCCGACGACGATGGCCAGAAGCCCGTAGAACAGCCCGTTGACGATGGCCGGAGCGATCTCGATCTGGTTCAGGGCCATGAAGACGCCGAGCACGAGGATGGAGATCGAGGCCACGTTGGCCAGGGTCTTTCCGTACGAAAGCCCGCCGAGGGCGTTGCCGACGATGTCCTTGACTGCCGCGGCGATGGCCGAGGCGACGACCACGATGACGATGGCCACGAACAGCTTGGGCAGGAAGGCGATGACGCCGGCGATCAGTGCGCTGATCGGGTTCGACCCGAAGACGCCGAAGGCGAGTTGGAGGACGAACAGGAAGAGGGTGAAGAACACCAGCTTCGCCACCAGATCGCTGGCGTCGTACTTCGAGTTGGCCAGGGCCTGGCGGATGCCGCCCCGCTCGACGGCTCGATCGAATCCGACCTTCTCGAGCACCTTGTCGATGGCGGTGGCGACGGCCTTGGCCACGATGTAGCCGAGGGCCAAAATGACGAGGAAGCCGAGCAGCCGGGGCACGAACGTGGCGATCGACGACCAGGCGTTCTCGATCCCTTCGTTCCATTGGACGGCGGCGAGCAGATGGGGCATGGGACGGTCCTCCTGGGGGTTTCCGGGGGTTCGGGGCTTCCGGAGGCCTTCCCGATGGGCCCGATGCGGAAACGGCCGTGGTAGAGACCGGCCATGCGGATCCTGCTCACCTCGCCCTCCTACGACCGCTTCGGAGATCGACTCCCGCCCGAGGCCGAACCGATCGTGATGAGCCTCGACGGCCGCTTGTCCGATGGACTGACTTGGGAAGATGCGACGGTCGAGGTGGCGTGGCCGACCGCTGACCTCTTCGATCCCGGGGCCCCACTCCGTCCGTTCTTCGGCTTCCTGCGCCAGAGCGAGACCCTGCGGTGGGTGCAGTCACCAGCGGCCGGAGTCGATGCGCCGGTGTTCGCCGAACTCGTCCGCAAGGGCGTACGCCTCACCACCAGCCACGTCACCGACATTCCGATCAGCGAGTACGTGCTGCGGGCCGTCCTCGACCACTATCAGCGACCGCAGGAGTGGGCGGCGTCGAGCCGTGACCGGGACTGGCGGCGTCACGAGTTCCGCGAGATCCACGGCACGACCTGGCTCGTCTACGGGCTGGGCAGCATCGGCGCCGCCACGGCCGTGCGGGCCCGGGCCTTCGGGGCGACCGTCGTCGGGGTGCGACGTTCCCCGACCGGAGACGAACCCGTCGACCGGATGGTGGCGCCCTCGGATGTCGCGACCGTCCTGTCGTCGGTCGACGTGGTTGTCCTGGCGGCGCCTTCGACTCCCGACACCCGCGGGCTCGTTGACGCGGCGTTCCTCGCCGCCATGAAACCGGGAAGCCTGCTCGTCAATATCGCCCGGGGCGCCCTGGTGAACGAGCCGGACCTCCTCGCCGCCCTCGACCGGGGCATGACGATCGAGGCTGCGGTGCTCGACGTGACCGAGACCGAACCGCTCCCGTCCGATTCGCCGTTGTGGGATCACCCGGCCATCACCATCACGCCCCACGACGCCGCCGGCGGTGCCGGACGCCTCGCCCGCGGCGCCAACCTGTTCTTCGAGAACCTCCGTCGCTACCGCTCGGGCGAAGCCCTGCTCCACCAGGTGAGGGTCGAAGACCTCCCCACGTGACGCGACGATGCCGCCCCGGAGGGCGGCATCGACAGCATGTCTCGTGCGACGAGGCGGCCGTAGGGAGCGCCAGCGACGCAGAGCGAGGCCAACAAACGCGACTACTTCGACTCTTCGGCGACTTCCTGCTCGAGTTCCTTGGCCTTGGCCTTGGCCTCGTGGGCCTTGGCCTCGGCGCGAGCCTCGGTGGCCTCGACTTCAGCCTTGCCCTTTTCCTTCTGGGCTTGGCCCTCGGCCTGCAGATCGGTGTTGTCGGTCAGGTCGCCGATGGCTTCCTTGGCCTTGCCCTTGAGCTCTTCGAAGGCACCCATATCAGGCGCTCTTGGCGTGCTGGGCGGCCTTCTGCTTCTGCTCGAACAGCTCGGCCTTGGCTTCCTTGGCCTCGGCCTTGATCTCCGAGCGCAGGGCCCGAAGCTGCTCGGTGGCCCGCTCCTGCTGGGCCTCACCCTCCTGGGTGAGCTTGTCGTTGCCGACGACGGTGCCGGCGATTTCCTTGTAGAGGCCGAGGATCTTGTCGCCGAGGCCTCGCAGCTTGTTCAGGTCAATATTGGCGATTTGCATGCCTCCAACCTTTTCCGAAGCACGCGTCTTGCAAACTCTTGCTAGCAACCCAATCGGGGTGACATCCGTCTCACTGCGAGCGGGGAACGTCCTTCCAGGGGATGTTCTTCGACGCATCCGGCTCGCGCGGAAGTCCGAGGACGCGGTCCCCGAGGATGTTGCGCATGACTTCGGACGTCCCGCCTTCGATGGTGTTGGCCCGCGAGCGCAGGAAGCCCCGGATGCGGGCGTTCGTCTCTCCGTCGTCGGTCGGCCACGCCATGGCGTTGGCCCCCAGGATGTCCATGGCCAGGTTCTGCAGGCGCTGGTTGTACTCGGCCTGGAAGAGCTTGGTCACCGAACCCTCGGGGCCGGCGGCGCCGGCGTTGCGCTTGGCCGCCGCCCGATAGTTGGTGATCTTCAGGACTCGGCCCTCGATCACGGCCTGCACCAGGCGCTGGCGGATGGATGCGTCGTCCCAGGCTCCGGACTCCCGGGCAAACGCCACGAGTTCCTCGATGGGGCCGCCGCCGACATTGCCCGAACCGGATGGCGATCCTCCGCCGGAGAGGGCAACCCGCTCGTTCATCAGGGTCGTCGTCGCCACGGCCCAGCCGTCACCCTCGGCGCCGAGGCGGTGGGAATCCGGGATGCGGACGTCGGTGAAGAAGACCTCGTTGAACTCGGCATCGCCGGTGATCTGCTTCAAGGGCCGGACCTCGACGCCGGGGGCCTTCATGTCGACGATGAAGTACGAGAGGCCGCGGTGCTTGGGGGCATCGGGGTCGGTGCGGGCCACGAGTAGACCGAACGACGAGATGTGGGCCAGGGTCGTCCACACCTTCTGCCCGTTGACCACCCACTCATCGCCGTCGCGCACCGCCCGTGTCGACAAACCGGCCACATCAGAACCGGCCCCCGGTTCGGAGAACATCTGGCACCAGATCTCGCGGTTCTGGGCCATCGGAGGGAGGTAGCGCTTCTTCAGCTCCTCGGATCCCCATTGCATGATCGTCGGCGCACCCATGCCGAGACCGATCACGTTGAATGAACGCGGCACCCGGTAGCGGGTCTTCAGTTCGTCGACGATGCGGGCCTGGGCGATGTCGAGGCCCGCCCCGCCATACTCCGTCGGCCAGGTGGGCTGGGCCCAGCCGGCTTTGCCGATCTCGACGAGGAACTGCTGCTGGTCGAAGCTCCGTCGGGCGCTCCGCAGGGCCGCTTCGTTCCCGCTCGAGCAGGCGTCCATCCACCCCTCGGGGAGGTGGGCCCGGAGCCAGGTGACGAACTGCTCACCTACGGCGCCTCCCGTGTCGGTGGCCTGGTCTTCGATCGTCGACATGCGAGCAAGTTACTTCCTGGACTTGTCCACCCACTTGTCGTCGGACGGGCCGTTGGAACTGCTCTTGCCCGGGTCGGTCGGCTTCTCCGCGGCCCGATCCTCGACTCTGGTCGTCCTCGTCTCGGCGTTGTCACTCGCCTTGTCGTTCGCCTTCTGGCTGGGCACGGGGCTGGCCTTGTCGCCGCCGGAGGTCGGCGGTTCCTTGACCGGACGCAGCGGCTTCGTCGGCCGTTTCGTGGGCGCATCGGCCGTTGCGAGCTCCGCGGGGGTCAGCGCAATCGGGGAAGGCACCGTTGCCACCGGTGCAGGAACGGTACCTACCGGGTCGGCTGCGGGAAGAAGGCTCGCGTCCGGATCCACCGCCCGGACAAGAGCCGCCGGCGGGGGGCGGACGGCGACCACGAAGGTGAGCGAGGTCGGCGAGTCCGCCGACGACTCCGGTCCCTCGACCAGGTCGAACACGTCAGTCAGCCCTCTGGCGGCTGTCGCCTTGCGGGGACGCACCTGCACGTGGATGTCGCCGCTGGGCGCGGCTTGGCGACCCGTGGCATCGAGGGCCAGTGGGGCCTGGGGCGTCTCGCCGGTATCGGAACGCAGTCCGGCGGTCGTCGGGCCGACCACCAGGGTCACGGTAAGCGCAGCAGCACCAGCGGCGGCCGCGATGGGAGCGAGGTCGCGGAAGATTCCTGCACCTCGTCCCCGCTCCTGGTCCTGTCGTGTCATGCCCATCGCTTCCAGTATGACCACTTAGAGTAGTTAATCAAGTACCCAAAGCAGCGCCGGGGTAAACCCTGGGTTCGCCCCGGGGCCGTCTCGAAGAGGAAATACGCCTCGACGACCCCCGTCACCTGCGCGTTGCGACAATACGGTCGAAGCGGGTCACCGTCTCGACGTGAAAGGTATCGGGGAACGAGTCGACGAGCTCGATCGACGCGATTTCATAGCCACCTCCGACAAGGAGGCGGGCGTCTCGGGCCAGGGACGCCGGGTCGCAGCTGATGAGAACAACGGTCGGTGCCTCCATCGCGACGACGGCGGTCACCCCCGGTTTCCCCAGCCCGCTACGAGCCGGATCGGCGATCACGACGTCGATCGGCGGATCGTCCGGACGGAGGCGCCATCGACCGACCTCGCCCTCGAACACAACGGCCTCGAGGCCGGCAAGGTTGACCCGAGCATCGGCGACAGCGGTCGGGTCGCTCTCGATGGCCGTCACTCGGGCTGACGACGCCGTGCCGATCGTGGCCCCGAAGAGACCGACCCCGGCATACGCGTCGACGAGGTGCCCGCCCGTCGGCAACGCATTGCCGATCGCGGACGCTACCGACCGGACCAGGGCCTCGGCGGCGACCGGTCCCGGCTGGAAGAACGAGCCGATCGACACCTGGAGCCAGGCTCCGGCGACCTCCTCGTGCACCACCGCATGGCCCCCGACGACGACGTCGGCCGGCACCACGATCCGACGTCCGCTCGGGACGGCCACGACCGCCCGCTCGCCCGAGGCCACCCCCACCCGGAGGAGGACCTCGGTGGCGCCGCCGAAACGGCCATCGGTGATGAGTTCGGCGAGTCGCGGATGGGCGGCGAGACACGAATCGGTCGCAACCACGTCATGGGCGTTGCGCCGGCGGTGACCGGCCCGATCGGCGGCGTCGATCCCGAGGCGGGCGGACGTCCGGAGCGATCGCGACGACTCGGGGACGACGGACGGAACCGGCGCGACCTCCGGGTCGAACCGACCGATCCTCCGAAGGGCGTCACTGACGATGTCGACCTTGATCCGTCGCTGGCCATCGGGGGTGACGTGAAGCCAGGTGCAGCCGCCACATCCCGCCCGCCACGCCGCACATGCCGGCTCGATCCGATCGGCCGATGCCTCGAGCACGTCGATGGTCACAGCGCGCGCAAAGTCCTTCTTCGAGGCGGAGAGGCGCGCCCGAACCCGTTCGCCGGGCAGCGCGCCCTCGACGAACACGACCCGACCGTCGGCGTCGCGAGCGATGGCGGCGCCGCCGGCGGCCATGCCCGTCGGTGTCAGTTCGAGTTCGTCCACCCCCCTAGCTTGGTCCCGATGCCGAAGATCGTCCTTTCGACGGGCAGCTTCTTCCCCAACACCGAGCTCGGATTCCGGATGGCGGCCGAGCATGGGTACGACGGTGTCGAGGTCATGGTCACCCACGACCGACGGAGCCAGACGGTCGACGCCGTCGAGGCCCTGATCGCCACCTATGACATGCCGGTCACCGCCGTCCACGTGCCCTGCCTCGTCGTGTCGCAACACGTGTGGGGATGGAACCCCGAGACCAAACTGCGGCGGGCGGCGGAGATGGCCCTCGCCCTCGCCGCCCCGACCGTGGTGACCCACCCCCCGTTCCGGTGGCAGCGCGAGTACGCCGACGGGTTCGCCGCACTGGTCGACGAACTGAACGCCGATCCGGCCGGACCGACCGTGACCGTCGAGAACATGTATACCGTCGACGCGCCGCGAGGTCGACGCATCGAGCCGTATCTCGGCAACGACGACGATGCCTTTGCCGGCTACCCGGCGCTGACCCTCGACTCGTCGCACGTGGGCGCGGCCCGACAGGACCTGCTCGAGCGCTACGCCTTCATGCGAAGTCGGGTGCGCCACCTCCACCTGTCGGACTCGACGTCGAAGAAGGGTGACGAACACCTGCCGCCCGGGCAGGGCACGTTGCCCCTGCAGGAGTTGGCCGATGCCATGGTCGCCGACGACTTCGACGGACAGGTCGTGCTCGAGATCGCCATCGGCCGCCTACCGGACGGCGTACGGTCGGACACGACACGGGAGTGTCGCGACTGGGCCATGGAGGCGTTCACGTGAATCCCTTCGATCTCCCCGTCCACCCGATCGCCGTCCACTTCCCGCTTGCGATGTTGGCCGCCGCCTGGGTCTGCACCCTGGTCGTCACCGTGACAGGACGGACGGTCTGGGCCGATCGGAGTCGCCTGTTCGAGCTGATCGGCGTGGCCACCCTGCCGGTCACGATCATCGCCGGCTTCATCGACACCCGGGGCCTCGGTCCGATCGCCGAACGACGATGGGACCAGCCCCTGATCTGGCATGTCATTGCTTCCCTCGTCTTCAGCGCCGTGTTCGCCGGTCATTTCTTCTGGCGGCGTCGCCAGTCCGAAGTGCCGACGTTTCGCACCGCCGCAATCGACGTGGCCTGGACCACCGTGGGCCTCTGGGGATTCGTCCTCGCCGGGGCCATCGCCGGCGAGATGGTGTACGCCGCATGAGCCGCCTCGGGCTCGTCGTCACGGCCACGCTGCTCGGAGTTCTGGCGCTGGTCGGAATCGACGCCGCGCTGGCGGCCGTGGTCGACGTCAACCTGGGCAACTTCTACTACGAGGACGCCACGGTCGGTGACGGCAAGGTCGAGGCGACCGTCGGCGACCAGCTGCGCTTCATCGCCCAAGACGCTGGCCCCGGAACCCCGCACACGGTCGAGGTCGACGAGCTGAACATCCACTCGGGCAGCCTGGCCACCGGTGAGACCTACACCACCGCAGTGCTCCAGCGAGCGGGCACCTTCAAGATGTATTGCAAGCCCCATGAGCGCAGAAAGCACGTCACAACGCTCGTCGTCTACAACACCGACGGGTCTCTGCCCGCACCGATAACCACCACGACGACCTCGGCGCCATCGGCTACAACCACGACCACGCCGGCCAATGTGCCCACGACGACAGCGCCGCCGACGGCGGCGGCGGCCACCACGACGGCCACCACGATCGCCCGCTCGACGACGACGCGCCGGGCGCCGTCGTCGTCGAGCGGGCGATCGTGGTGGCCGTCGTGGTGGGCGCCGCCGCCGCCGGGGGGGCTGTGG
>JBKJLU010000075.1:0-5967 GCA_046596815.1 Acidimicrobiales bacterium
TCGCGCACCCACGACCGGTCGGTCACCCAGTCGATGCGCCCGTCGAGATTCGGTGTCGGTTCGAGGACGTAGAGCGTGTGCCCTCCCGCCGGCGCCAATGACGGATCGGACGCCGAGTGCGACGTCACCAGGATCGACGGATCGGGCATGCGGGTGCCTGACTTCAAGAGCGCCTCGAAGGCCTCGCGCCACTGTCCGCCGAAGTGGATGTTGTGGTGGGCCGCATCCGCGGGCATCTCGCCCTTCACGCCGGCGACCCACAGCGCGCACGACGGCGAATACTCGCCCTTCCTCGCCACGCGGGGCATCGGCAATTCGGGGACAAGGGTGCGGTAGGCGACGGGCAGGTCGGGGTTGGCGACGACGGCGTCGGCCAGGATCGTCTCACCGTCGGCCAGGCGCACGCCGCGCACTGCGCCGTTGCTGCCGGGCCGGCGCAAGATGCGCTCGACCTCGGATCCGTAGCGGATCGTCGCCCCCGCCTTGGTGGCGGCTTCGGCCAGACCGCGGCCGACGGCGTTCATCCCGCCTTCGGGGAAGTAGACGCCCTCGACGGTGTCCATGTAGGTGATGACGCCGTAGACGGCCAGGGCATCGAAGGGGGAGAGGCCGGCGTACATGGCCTGGAACGAGAACAGCTTCCGCAGACGTTCGTCGGCGAAGTAGTCGTCGACGACCGAGCTCAGTTTGCGCAACGCACCGGTGCGGACGAGCCCGACGAGCGGACCGAGGGGCCACGCCAGGTCGAGGGGCGAGTCGAAGTTGCGATCGATGAAATTCGGCAGCTCGAGTTGGTAGAGCTCGGTGAGCCAACGGCAGAACCGTCCGAAGGCCTCGGCCTCGCGGGTGCCGCACTTGGCCCGGATCTCCTCGGTCATCGCCTCCTGGCCATGACGCACCAGGATCTCGCTCTGCCCGCCGGGAAACGTCGCCCGGTACATGGGGTCGACGGCCTTCAGGACGAGGTGGTCGTCGAGGGTCGAGCCGGCGGCGGCGAAGACGTCGGCCAGGATGCCCGTCATCGTCAACACCGTCGCCCCGATGTCGAGCGTGTACCCGCCCTCGTGCACGACCGCCACCCGTCCGCCCGGCAGATCGCCCTTCTCCAGCACGACGACCTCATGGCCCCGACCCGCCAGGTGACAAGCGGCGCTGAGCCCCCCGAGGCCCGCACCGACGACAACAACCCTCACCCTCGCCCCTCCACCACGCCGCTTTCGAACAGTTGTGCCGCCCAGGCGGACCGCCAGCGTTCGAAAGCCGAGGCGGGGACCATTTAGTGGTCTCTCCCGGCGACGAACCAGGCGAGCTCGATGAGGTGGTTGCGGGCTTCGTCGGTGATCGGGGCGGCCTCGAGGGACGTGAGCGACTCGCCGACGAGGGACTCGATCTGGGCTTCGACCTCGGCGAGGGCGCCGGTGTCGACGAGCGTGGCCTGCAGTCCGAGGATCTCGTCGTCGGTGAGGTCGGGACGACCGAAGCGGTGTTCGAGCAGTTCGGCCGCGGCGCCGCTCGCGCGTTCGCGCGCCAACGCCACGAGCGCCGTTGGTTTGCCTTCGCGGAGATCGTCGCCGACGGGCTTGCCGAGCAGGTCCTCGTCGCCGAAGGCTCCGAGGAGGTCGTCGCGCAACTGGAAGGCTTCGCCCAGCGGGAGCCCGTAGGCCGAGAGCGACGGCGCGCACTCGTCGAAGCGGCCGGCCAGCGCGGCACCGAGGTGGAGGGGACGCTCGACGGTGTACTTGCCCGATTTGTAGACGCAGATGCGATGGGCGGCTTCCTTGGTGCCGCCGCCACGGACCGTCCCGATCAGGTCGAGATATTGGCCGATGTTGACCTCGAGGCGGAGTTCGGTGAAGACGTCGACGGCCGTCCGAGGGGCCTCGACGAGCAGGAGGTCGGCGTAGACGAAGGCCAGGTCTCCGACGAGGATGGCGACGCCTTCGCCGAAGCGCCGGCCCTCTCCCCTCCACTCCGAGTCGGTGTGGCGGGCCTCGAAATCGACGTGGACGGCGTCGAGACCGCGGCGGGTGATCGATCCGTCCATGACGTCGTCGTGGATGAGGGCGAACGTGTGCAACAACTCGAGGGCACCGCCGGCGTCGACCACCAGGGGCGATTCGGGATCTCCGCCGGCGCCGACGAAGGCCCAATGACAGAACGCCGGTCGCAGGCGCTTACCGCCGGCCAGCACGAGGTCCCGCAACGAGCCAAGGGGCGCGGCGAGGTCGGGATCGACGGCCTTCCAGCGCTCGATCTCCCCGGTCAGCAGCACGTCGATCCGGTCGGCGACCCGGTTGGCGATGGCCGTCAGGCTCGGCGGAGCGGTCGCGTTCGCTGGGCGAACACCCACGGGAGGTCCCTTCTCATTCGTGCTCAACGGGGGTCGAGCGTAGGCGCGCACGAACAAGACAGGCCGTGGCGGGTCGTTCTTCGGAGCCGGCGGTGGGTGCGGATCAGGTCGCCGGGGGACCGGGCTCGAACTGCCGGTAGTGGGCCGGCGTCTCGTATCCCATTCGCCGGTAGACCGGTTCGCCCGCTCGCGAGGCCTGCAGGATCGATCGGGTGGCGCCGGCCTCGGATCCCACCCGGGCGGCGGCGGCGGTGAGCGCCTCGCCCAGGCCTCTCCGGCGATGGGATTCGACAGTGGCCACGTTGTAGACGCCGATGGTGTCGCCGGAGACGAACGCCGCCGACGTGGCCACCGGCACGCCGTCGAGCATCCCGAGCAACGCCGTGAACGAGTCGATTCCGAACATGGCTTCGCCGAGTTCCGTGAACAGCTCGGGCGGCATCCCGAAACCCTGGCAGACGACATCGCCGTAGGTGCCCAGCTCGTCGCCTGTCACCTCCACGATCTCGAGCCCGTCGATGACCTGATCGATGGCGGGAATCGGGTCGAGGACCATCAAGGGCATCTGCCAGTTCTCGACCATTCCGGCGGCCGCACAGGCGTCGGCCAATCCGGGGGCGACGTCGTCGCGGAACAACAGAACGAAGGGCAGGCCCAGCTCCCCGTACCACTCGGTCGTCTTCGTCACCGTGGCCTCCGGGTCGACCGGCCCGGTGGGGTAGGTCGGGTTGAAGAAGCCGATCGGCGACCCCGACGACAGCCGGACGACGTTGGTGTCGTCGGTCCGCGCGCCGTTCGGTACGGCCGCCGCCAGACGTTCGAAGATCAACCACATGTTCCGGTCGGCTGCCGCCAGGATTTCCGCCTCGTTCATCCCGACATGATGACCAGAAGTAGCTTCAACCGCCATGGCCTACGCTCCCTTCGACCTCACCGGACACTGCGCGCTCGTCACCGGCGGCAATAGCGGCATCGGCCTCGGGATGGCTTCGGCACTGGCCCAAGCGGGCGCCGACGTCGCCATCTGGGGCACGAATGCCGAGAAGAACACGGCTGCGGCCAAGGCCCTCGAAGCCCACGGGACGAAGGTCGTCGCCCTGCAATGCGACGTCGGCGAGGAGGATCAGGTCGAGGCCGCGTTCGCCGGCACGCTCGAGGCCCTGGGCAAGGTCGACTCGTGCTTTGCCAACGCCGGCATCGGTGGCGGCGCACCTTCGTTCGCCGACTTCACCCTCGACCAGTGGCGCCGGGTCACCCGGGTGAACCTCGACGGTGTCTTCCTCACCTTCCGGGCGGCGGTGCGCCACATGGTCGAGCGGGGTGAGGGCGGTTCGCTGGCCGTGACCTCGTCGCTTTCGGCCATCGAGGGCGCAGCCAAGAACCAGGCCTACGCCTCGACCAAGGGCGGCGTCGTCTCGATGATCAAGGGTCTGGCCGTCGAGTACGCCCGCAACGAGATCCGGGCCAACGCCATTCTCCCCGGGTGGATCGAGACGCCGATGACCGAGGGCGCCTTCGGGTGGGACCGCTTCTCCGACAAGGTCAAGCCCCGCATCCCCTTCCGCCGCTGGGGCGAGCCCGAGGATTTCGGCGGCATCGCCGTCTACCTGGCCAGCTCGGCCTCGAAGTACCACACCGGCGACACCATCATCGTGGACGGCGGCTACTCGACGTTCTGAATCTCGTTTGGGCAGCATCAGAGCGCGATTGCGTGCTGGGGCTGCCCAAAGGTAAAACGGCAACCATGGGGTTGCGGATTGTGGTGCTCGGCGGGACGAGGTTCATCGGACGGCGCATCGTCGACGAGCTCGTCGAGCACGGGCACGAGGTACTGGTGGTGCATCGCGGCAAGAGCGAGCCGCCGGGGCTAGCCGACGTCCGCCACCTCCACGCCGACCGACTCGACCTTGCGCCCGTCGTCCAAGACCTGCGGGAGTTCGACCCGGAGGCGGTGCTCGACTGCGCCGCCTTCGGGGCCGCCGATTCCGACGCCGTGCTCGGGTCGTTCCTCGACGATGACCTGCGGCTGGTGGTGCTGTCGAGCATGGACGTCTATCGGGCCTACGGGAGCCTCCACGCCGGCACCGTCACCGACGCCGTCCCGCTGGACGAGACCTCGCCCGTGCGCCTCGAGCGGTTCCCCTACCGCGGTCGGGTACCGGGCATGGACGAGTACGAGAAGCTCGAGGTGGAGGAGCGGTGGCTGGCTCGCGGCGGCACCGCCTGCCGGCTCCCGATGGTCACCGGTGCGCACGACTATCAGCGGCGGCAGGAGTTCGTCCTTCGCCGCGTGCGCGCCGGCCGGTCGCGGATGCCGGTGGGTGCCAACGGGGGGCTGATGACGCAAGGTGACGTCGGTGACGTGGCCGCCGGCGTGCGCCTCGTGCTGGAGGCGCCGTCGACGACGGTGGCCGGCGAGGTCTTCAATTTCGGCGAGCGGCGAACGCCGACGATGTTGCTGCGCGTCCACCAGATCCTCGATGCGGCCGATGCCGCCGGGGCCCCCGGTGCGTCATCGATCGAGCTCGTGCCCGTGCCCGACGCGGCGCTCCCACCGGACCTCGGGCTGCTCGCCGCCATTTCCCAGCACCTCCTGGTCGACTCGTCGAAGGCTCGGACGGTGCTGGGGTGGACGACGGCCGACGAGGTGGCGTCGCTGCGGGCCACGGTGACGTGGCATCTCGAGAATCCGCCGGCCGACGTCGACGATCAGGCCAACACGGGTTGGTCGGCCGACGATGTCGCCCTCGAGCGGCCGCTGACCGCCGACGCCACCGACGCCAACGCATAGCCGGCGCCGAGGGCGAGGGCGCCGCCGGCGGCGTCGAGCCAGAAGTGGTTGGCGGTCACGGTGATGGCGAAGAGGGTGGCGACCGGATAGGAGACGAGCAGCGCCTGGGCCCAGCGCCGGCCGCCGGCGGCCGGCCACAGGACGAAGGCGCACCACGACGACCATCCGAAGTGCAGGCTCGGCATGGCCGCGTACTGGTTGGAGACGGCTTTCATCGTCCCCGAGTCGAACGACCACAGCCCGCCGATCTCGGACAGGGTGTCGACGTACCCGTAGCTCGCCGGCAACAGCCGCGGGGGCATTAGCGGATAGAAGGCGAACCCGATCAGAGCCAGCGCCGTCGTCGCCGCCAGCGTGTTGCGCCACAGGGGATAGCGGTCCGGCCGTTTGCGGAAGCACCACACCAACGCCGCTGCGGTGACGACGAAGTGGAGACTGCCGTAGAAGACATTCCAGGCCTGGATGAACCAACGCTGGCCGAGGAAGAACTCTTGGATCGACTCCTCGTGGTAGAGCCCGACGAACTGCTCGATCCGGATGATCTGGCGGGCGTGCGCAAACGCCGACTCGACGTTGTCGGCCCCCGTCCCGGCGTTGCGGACGAAGCTGTAGACGAGGTAGAAGGCGAGGACGTAGAGCACCTCCCTCCACCACCTCAATGTCTTCGGTTCGCTTCGCACAGAAGCCGCTTCGCTCACGTGCGGCTGCTCGCTGGCGCTCCCGACGCCGGCCTCTAACCAGTCGGAGTGACAGGTAGCGTTCCGGCCGTGGCAACGGCTGTGCGAAGCGAACCGAAGACATTGAGGTGGTGGAGGGAGGTGCTCTA
>JBKJLU010000078.1:0-6787 GCA_046596815.1 Acidimicrobiales bacterium
TCCGACTCGAGCGGCGGGCGAACGTTTGGACGGTCGTAGATTTGGCGTCGCTCGGCGGGGATCCTGTTCCGAGGCCGGCCGCCGTCTCCACCGCCGCCGCTCGCGTCCTTGATCATCAGGCGATCGACCTTCCCGACACGGCGAGGTGGGACATCCACGCAGGGCGGATCGCCGATCGCGTCCTCGACACGTTGGCCGCCATCGCCGACGAACGCCCGGTCAGCGTGACGGTCCTCAGCACCGGCCATCCGATTGAGGTATTCGAGAGCAAGAACACGAGCAATCACATCCCAGGCCGAGGCGTCGACCTCTGGAAGATCGGCGGTCTCATCATCGACCAGCGCGACCCCAACGGACCGTTGCGACCCCTCATCGACCGGCTTCTGGCGGACGGAGTCACCGAGCTGGGAGCGCCCTTCGACGTCGACGGTCCGAAGGGGGCGAACTTCGCCAACACCGTCCATCAGGACCACCTGCACGTCGCCTTCGACCGGCTGTGACTTCGGCGCTTCGTCGCGCCGCGAGCGAACGACCTGCCGCAGCAATGGCGGTTGCGACGGCGGCCAGTCGCGCCACCGGCCTCGTCCGCACTCTGGCCCTAGCTTGGGCGCTGGGCGTGTCGAGCCTCGGCGATGCCTACAACGTGGCCAACACTGCGCCGAACATGCTGTTCCAGCTGGCGGCTGGTGGGGTGCTCAGCTCCGCCGTCGTTCCGCTGCTGTCGCAACTGCGTAGCGACGAAGAGAGATCGGACGCCGCGCGCGCACTGTTCGGCGCAGTTCTGGCCGTTGGTGTCGCAGCTGCAGCAGCCCTGGCGCTAGCCGCACCGTGGGTGATCCGGCTTCTCACGGCCGGAGCCGCGGGTCGAGCCGACCGCACCCACGTGATCGAGGTCGGGACCGTCTGGCTACGAATCTTCGCACCGCAAGTCGTGTTCTACGCCGTGAGCGTCTTCAGCGTCGGAGTGTTGACCTCCAGGCGGCGTCTGTTCCTCGGGGCCAGCGCACCCGTGATCACGAACCTCATCACGATCGCCGGCATCGTCGCCTTCGTCGTGATCGGTGGGCGGAGGCCGTCGGTGGCGAGCGTCAGTTCGGCAGCGGTGCTCTGGCTGGGTGTCGCCACCACCGCAGGCGTCGCAGCCATGGCGGCCATCCAGCTGGTCGGCGCGTGGCGCCTCGAGCGCTCCCTGCGCCCGAGGTTCGACCTTCGCCACGAAGCCATCAAACGCGCGGGCCGAATCGCCCCCTGGGTCGGGCTGTACGTGCTCGTGAACCAGGTCGGCCTCGCAGCCGTCGTCGCCTTCGCCAGCAGCGTGGCAGGAGGCGTGTCCGCATACCAATGGTCGTTTGCGGTGATGCAACTTCCTCACGCTCTGATCGGGGTGTCGATCGTCACCGCCGCCTTCCCGCGGATCTCCGAGACGGTGACCGATGGGCCGTCCGCCACGTCGGCGGTCGTGAACGACACGCTCCGGAAGCTCCTCCGGTTGATGGTTCCATCGGCCGCCGTCATGGCGGTGCTGGCGCCAGTCCTTGCCTACGGGATCGTCGGATCGTCAGGTCGGACGCTCGTGGCCGCGGGCATCGTCGGGTTCGCGGTCTCGCTGGTCCCCTTCTCGGTCTTTCAGTTGCTCACGAGGACCAGCTACGCCTTCAAGGATGCCCGAGGACCGGCGGTCGTGAACGTCGCGGTCAACGTAGCCAACATCGCCGCCGACGCAGTGATCCTTGTCTTCGTGAACTCAGACGCGTTCCGCGTGGGCGGACTGGCGCTGGGACATGCAATCTCCTACACCGTCGGCGTCGTACTGCTGATTCGCACCTTGCGCGAACGCCACGGCCTGACGATCAGCTCAGGCCGCACACGTGGAGAGCGAACGCGAACAGGTGATGAAGCTGCAAGGTCGATCCCATCACCGCCGCCGTCGCGGCCAACACTCCCGACAACAACGCCACCACCGGAAGCCACGCCGGGCGCCCCGGGTCGAGGAGTTCGGCCACCCGGGCGCTGACGGAGTCTCCGCCCGCGGCAAGGACACCCGAAGGGGAGGTGGCGAGGGCGGCCCGGGCGATAGCTCTGGCGACGATGCGACGGTCACCGACGACAGCCACCGCTCCTTCATCGGCGGCGCGTTCGGTCGCGAAGCGCAGCTGACGGGTCAGCGGTAGCAGGAGCGGCACGGCGGCGGCGGCCCACCCAGCCACCCGAAGGTACCGGCTGTGACCCTGCGCCAGATGCGTCTGCTCATGGGCGACAACGGCTGCCTGTTCCTCTTCGTCGAGAAGTGCGAGGAGCCCCTCCGAAACCACGACGGTCCCTGGCCGGCCCGGAGCGGCGAACGCGACCAGCTCGTTCGTCGCCACGATGTCGACCCCACCATGGCCGTCGTACCCGCCGACGGTCCTTCGCCAGCGCCGGTCGAATCCGACGATCCGCACAGCACCCACAATCAGAGCCACGGCGGCGGCCACAGCCACGGGGACCGGTGCCCGGTGGCTCCGCGCCAACACCCGTTGACACCACTCGAACCTCGACAGGATCTCCGGCACGGCGATCACGCCGCCCACGATGATCAGTGACAACGCCCACAGCACCGCCGCCGCGCCGACGACGGCGAGTCCCGTCAAGAGCACGACGGCGTGGCGCGGCGCAACCCGTCGTCGCAGCCAACCTCCGGCCGTGGCGGCAACAATGGCGAGGATCGCGGGTGCGACCAGATCGGCCGTCACCGAGATCCGGGCTCGTCCAGGATCTTCCGCAGCGCTCGCTCTTCCCGTTTCGACAACGTCCCCACGAAGTGGCTGAGCGCCCCCTGTCGGTCCGAGGCCGCCTCCAACGTTGCCCGCATCCGGCGTGCTGCCAGTTCGGACTCGCTCACGAGAGGCCGATAGGCAAAGGCGCGCCCGCGTTGCTCGCGGTCGACGAGCCCTTTCTGCCAGAGCCGCGTGAGGATCGTCATGATCGTCGTGTACGCCGGCGGATCATCGATCGCGGCGAGCACGTCGGCCGGAGTCAGGGCTTTATCAGCTTGCCAAAGACAGCGGAGGACACCGCTCTCCAAGGCACCCATTGCACGACGTTCCGGCACGCCCGCTCCTCCGTTCGGTTCAATCAGACTATGGCCACGCCGCGTCCATCATCACCTAAGCTACGACGGCGTGTCGTCGCTCACCGCCGTCGGCCACACAAACCTTATCCGGTACCTGCAGAACCGCCGGTGGGCGAGACGTTCCGTGTCCGCCGTGTCGGCCCTACTGCTCGCCTCGGCTGTGGGTGTCTTGGGTTATCCCGTGTACACCAACCTCTACCAGACCCGGATTCAGTCCCAACTCGATCGCGAGTTCGCGGCGCCGGCGCTCGCCGAGGCGTACCGCGAGCGGCGTGTTTCCATCGGGGACAGCCTCACCCGGATCAAGATTCCGGCGATCGGTGTAGACGTGATCGTCGTCGAAGGCACATCAGCGAGCGCCCTTCGTGCCGGCGCCGGGCACTACCCGTCGACGCCGCTGCCCTGCGAGCTCGGCAACGTTGCCATCGCAGGCCATCGGACGACGTACGGCCGCCCGTTCAATCAGCTCGATCGGCTGAAACCCGGTGACGAAATCACGCTGGAAACGCCGGTGGGCACGTGCAAATACACCGTGAATCGTGAACCGTTCGTCATCGTGCCGACCGATCTCTCGGTGCTCGATCCGACGACAGAGGGGACATTGACCCTGACGACGTGCCACCCGAAGGGATCGGCCCGCCAGCGGCTCATCGTCAAAGCAGACCTGCAAGCCGAAGAGTCCCCTGCCTAGGCCGTTGGCACTCACTCGCCGTTCGTGCTCCAGTGCCAGGGCTCGCGCGGCAGGTTCGACAGACCAAACCGGCGGGCGTTCTGGGAGAGCCATGTGAATGCGGGATTGCCCCGGCTCTGGATCAGTTGTCCATTCGAGGTGAAGTCGATGGCGAGGCCTTGTTCATGCATGGACTGTCCGGGGCGGGCCGTCGGCGGCGAGCAAGCCGATGCCGGCTTCTCGTAGATGTCGTAGTCGCTCGAACCGCAGTTCGAGCGTCGCGTGGCGATTTGCCCGTCCGAGCTCCGGTAGCCGCCGCCGCTGAGGGAGAGGCCGTCGGCGTCGGCCTCAGCAAGGAGGGCCGTGAGATTGTCGGCGATGGAGGATGCGACGGTGATGCCACGGACCGTGGTGAGCGAGATGGGTCCTGCGGTGCGAGCGGCGGTGGCTCGAGAGGCGCGAGGTGTCGTCGCCGATGACGCTGCCGTCGCCGCCCTTCGTCGTGCAGCGAGCTGCGCTGCCAACTTCCGCTGTCGCTCGGCGATTTCGGCGGCAAGGCGCTGATCGACGGCCTCGAGCGAAACCACTTCCGCAAGCGTCTGCTCGAGCCGCTCTTCGACGGATGCAGCAACACGCTCTTTCGCTGCTTCCGCGCCCTTCAGCTCTAGCAGCTCGGCGTTCATTGCCTTCTTGCGGACGATCGCTCGCTCCCGGAAAGCCTCCGCCTGCTTCCGCTGCACCTCGAGGTCCTCTCGGGCGGCTCGCAGCTGGTCGCTGGTCTCCGCTCCCTTGTTGGCCGCGAGCTCGATGAAGTACTGCTTCGTCGCGAGCTCGTCGAGCGAACTCGTCCCCGCTGCTATCGACAGCTGGCGCGTCGGCCCTTGCACGTAAGCATCGACAGCGACCTCCCTCATCCTCTCACGCAGCTGTGTCAGATTCGCACTGGTCGCGGCTTCGGCCGCCTTCGCCCGCTCGACTTGCTGTGCTGCGGCGGCCGCCGCTTGTCGGGCGCCCGCAGCCTTGGCCTCCTGACCCCGGATGTCCTGGTCGAGGTCCTCGAGTGCCTGCCCCAGAGCGGCGTCACTGGCGCGCAACACGTCGACTTTCTCAGCCGCTTTCGCCTTCTCGCGCTGGACCTCTCGCCGCTTCGCTGCAGGGTCGTTCTCGACGGCACCTACAGGCGGCACTGCCAGCATCGAAACCGCGATGACAGCTGCGAGTGCGCGACAGAACTGTTGGGCGGGGCGGAGGGTCAAGTCATTCCGAGGTTCGAGGAGCATCGCAACGGCAACCGCGAGCGGCGAGGTCCGCCAAGAACGCTAGCTGCTACAGCGTGTCGGGTCCACGCCGCTGTCTCCGATCGATATCTCAGCTCGCTTGCCTGGTCTGGCGGCTCGCGCCTTCGCCAGCCACTGCCTGCTTCGCCCGCGCCCGTCGGAGCGCCTGCTCGATGATGGCGGGGCGTAACTCGTCTGGCACTCGGCGCCGGCGCGAGCGAAGTCGGATTCCGATGACAACGGCGACCACGAAGACAAGCGCGACCATCACAACGAATCCGACTTCCACGCCCAGAGATACTACAGACTGTCGATCGGTGGCGGGGCCAATCAGTCGCTTCCCGTGCCGAGACGAATGGGTTCGGGAGGCGCTCCTGCGGCGCCCTCGAGGATTCGCCGCGCGATCGGCGCAGCCACGGTTCCGCCGAAGCCGGATTCCTCGAGGACGACGGCCACGGCGTAGCGGGGATCGTCGGCGGGCGCGAAGGCTGCGAAGAGCGCACTGTCCTGTTTCCCTCGAACCTGGGCGGTGCCAGTCTTGCCGGCGACAGGAAGCGAGGCCGGGAAGCCCCCGAAGGCAACAAAGGCAGTCCCCTCCTCCTTGGCGATGACGCCGCGAAGCCCGTTCAGAATCGACGCTCGCAGCTCCGGGGCAAGCTCGACTTTGCCGCTCACTCGAGGCTCGATCTGGCGCACCACCTCTGGCGTCGCGCCCGGCGCCAGGATGCGATCGGCGATCCTCGGGGCGTATCTCGTGCCTCCGTTGGCGAACGTGGCGTACGCATTGGCCAGCTGAAGGGGCGTGACGAGAACGTCGCCTTGCCCAATCGACATGTTCACGTTGTCGCCGGTGAACCAGTTCCGCTCGGCGAATTTGCCAGGGTTCTTGTCGAACAACTCCTTCCTTTGCTCCGGATCCGGGATCGTGCCGGCGCGATCACCGGGCAGAGAGATGCCCGTTCTCGCTCCGAATCCAAATTCTCGAGCAGTGTCTTGGATTCCGTTCCCAAGGCGGCTCCGCTCCGTCCAGAATCGCGCTCCGAGCTCGTAGTAGTAGACGTCGCTGGAGACCGTGAGGCTGCGGGCGAGGTCCACGCGGCCCCACGCCCGATTACCGGCGTTCTTGAAGGTGCACTTCTCGCCGCGACAGTTCGGCACTTTGAAGGATCCCCGGTCGACCAGCGTGGTCCTTCCGTCGATGATGCCTCGCTGTCCGGCCGCCACGGCGGTCACCAGCTTGAACGTCGAGCCGGGCGCATAGAGACCAGAGAGTGCGCGATTGTTCAATGGGTAGTAGCTCGCCTTGTCGGTGAGCGCCCGGTACTGCTCCGGTTTGATCCCGTTGACGAAGTCGCCCGGTTTGAAGGTTGGGTACGAGGCCATCGCCAAGATCGAACCGTCCAGTAGATCGAGCACGACCGCCGTGCCTGCTGGAGCGACGAAGGGCTTCTTGTCATTTCGGTCGACTGACTGTCTCGCCGCCTCGAGCGCTTGGGCAAGCGACTCCTCCGCAAGCACCTGGAGGCGAAGGTCGAGCGTGAGTTGCACGTCGTGGCCAGGGACGGCCGCCTTCACGGCGAGGGGTTCGCCAGCCACCTCGCCCGCCGAGTTCACCTGGAGCTTCACGACACCCGGCTCGCCACGCAGGTCCTCCTCGTAGAGGCGCTCCACCCCGCCCTTGCCGAGGGTGTCCCCGAGGCGGTAGCCCGACGACTTCCTCGTCGCCAG
>JBKJLU010000176.1:0-2631 GCA_046596815.1 Acidimicrobiales bacterium
CTCGTCCGATGGCCGTCTGGATCACCAAGCTCGACCCTCCGCCCGGCGACGGGCCGAGGCTCGCCGTCAAGGATGCAACCGACGGTCGTGGGTATGCCCTCGACGTCGATCGCATCCTTGACGGCGAGCCTCGGCCCGTCGCCGGAGGGAGGGTCGAGCTTGGTGATCCAGACGGCCATCGGACGAGGTTACGACCCGTCACCCGTCGACGTCCTTACACTCGACCGGTGACCGACGTCGACCACGCCCCCGAGGTGGTCGCGCCGCCGGCGGGTCTGCGGTTCGCCTATCGGTTCCTCGGCTGGCGTCTCGAAGAGCCGTACCGGGCCTGGCTGTTGGCCGACCTTGCCGACCCCACCTGGTTGCGGCGATACCGGGTGCGCCATGTCGCCTCCATGGCGGTTCTTGCGACGGTGCTCATCAGCGCGTTCTTCCTGCGGTACGAGCGGCTCCCGGTGTCGGGGCTTGGCGCCTTCCTCGGAGCGGCCGCCAGTCCGTTCCTCTTTCCCGGCCGCCTCCGCCAGCAGATCGCACGTCGTCAGTTGCTGCTCGGCGAAGACACGACGTGGTGGCACCGGCTCTCGAATCGCACCTGGATGGGCGTCAACGTCGCCGTGCTCGTCGCCTTCGTCACCGTCATGGTCATGGTCCTCGAGGCCAACGAGCGAGACGCCCGCAACCCCGACCCGCTACCGGTGGTCGCCTGCGCCACGCCGCCGCCCGAGGTCACCCTCGCCGTGCTTGCTCGCCTGGGGACCCCGGAGACGTCGAGTCCCGCTGTGCAGGTGGCGGCACCGGGCGCTGCCATCCTCGTGCGGGTGGGCCCGCCGGACGTGCGCTACGCCGTCGTGCGCCCGGTCGGCAACGGCGACTTCGACGTCCAGTTCATCGAAGCGGCGACCGCCGGTCTCTACGCCGAAGCGGTGGCGGCGGTCAACCGCTGCAGATGACCCACTGACCGCGCCTCTCCGGCACAAGTTGCCCGCGGAGGGGCAAGTCGTGCCGGAAAGCGATTGGTGGTCAGCGCTTCCTGGCTGCCGGCGCTTTCTTGGCGGCCGTGGCTTTCTTGGCCGGCGCCTTCTTGGCGGGAGCCTTCTTGGCGGTCGTCGCCTTCTTGGCCGGAGCCTTGGTCGCGGCGGTGGCCTTCTTGGCCGGCGCCTTGGTGGCACCGAGCACGCCGGGGGCGAGCTTGGGCGCAAGGCTCGGTGTCATCACGGCATCCTTGAACGCCTTGAGCATCGTGACCCGGGGCTTGGTCGAGGCTGCGATCTTGATGGCGGCGCCGGTCGCGGGGTTGCGGCCCATGCGAGCGGGGCGCGACACCTTGGCGAACTTGGCGAAGCCACTGATGGCCACGACCTCACCCTTGGAGACGGCTGCGGTGAGGACATCGGTGACGCCCTTCAGGGCGACGTCGATTTCCTTCGACTCCATCCCGGTGTGGGCGGCAACCGCGTTGACGAGTTCACGTCGATTCATGGTGAGTAGGGATCTCCTTCGTAGGAACGGTTCCAGTGTTCCAAAAAAACCCCGTATTACCAGGGATACTCGATGCCCCGGCGCGTTCTGGGCGCGTTCATCGACCTCAGAGGTCGGTGAACGCGCCCAGAACGAGAGGGGGGACGACTACGACGTGGCGAGGGCGGAGCAGCAGGTGTTGGTGATGAGGCGGGTCACGACGTAGGGGTCGCAGTTGGCGTTGGGACGACGATCCTCGAGGTAGCCCTTGCCGTCCTTCTCCACCTGCCACGGGATCCGGATCGAGGCGCCGCGGTCGGACACGCCGTAGGAGAACTCGTTCCAGGGGGCCGTCTCGTGCAGCCCGGTGAGGCGGTGCTCGATGCCGAAGCCGTAGTTGTGCACGTGCTCCTCGACGTTCTTGCCGAGGGCCTCGCAGGCGGCCACGACGGGATCGTACGACTCGCGCATGGCCTTGGTCGAGAAGTTGGTGTGGGCCCCGGCGCCGTTCCAGTCACCGCGAACGGGCTTCGGATCGAGGGTGACGGACACGCCGAACTCCTCGCCGAGTCGATGCAACAACCAGCGGGCCACCCACATCTGGTCAGAGACCTCGAGGGGGCCGATGGGGCCGACCTGGAACTCCCACTGGCCGGGCATGACCTCGGCGTTGATGCCCGAGAGGGTGACGCCGGCCTTCAGGCAGGCATCGAGGTGGGCCTCGACGAGCGGGCGGCCGTAGATGTCGTCCTGGCCGACGCCGCAGTAGTACGGGCCCTGGGGGCCGGGGTACCCACCGGCATCGGGGAATCCGAGGGGGCGGCTGCCCTTGAAGAGGGTGTACTCCTGCTCGATCCCGAAGATCGGCTCTTGATCCTTGAACTTCGCCGCCACCTCGGCAAGGGCCGCCCGGGTGTTCGTGGGGTGCGGGGTCATGTCGGTGAGGAGAACCTCGCACATGATGAGCTTGTCGTCACCGCCGCGGATCGGGTCGGCGAACACGGCGACCGGATTCAGCACGCAGTCGCTCGCCTTGCCCGGCGCCTGATTGGTGCTGGAGCCGTCGAACCCCCAGATGCCCCCGTCCTTGCCGTCCTCCACGATCTTCGTCTTCGAGCGCAGGAGGGGCGTCGGCTCGGTCCCGTCGATCCAGATGTATTCAGCCTTGTATGC
>JBKJLU010000194.1:0-16794 GCA_046596815.1 Acidimicrobiales bacterium
GTTCCTGGCCTGGAACGCTCTCGGCGCCATCATCTGGGCACCCGGCACCGTCCTCGCCGAATACCTCGCGGGATCTTCGTACCGTCGGGTCGAGCGCTATGCCGGCCCGGCCGGACTCGTGCTGCTCGGCGCGGTCGTCGCCCTCGCCTCCGTCGTCTTCACTGCTCGTTGGATCGCCCGCCACCCCGACCAGGTTCGCGGGCTCGCGACTCGACAGCTCGAGCGGCCCCGGGTTGCGTCACTCACCCGCCGGTATCGGTCGCAGCTCTCATTTCTGGGCGACCGATTCCGCCGTGGCAATGCCCTCGGCCTCGCCCTCACCGCCCAGCTCGCCGTCCTCGCCGCCGCCGGGTGGGCGTTCGGAGCGCTCCTCCAGGACGTCCTCGGCGGTGACGACGCCATCCGCATCGATCTCCCCGTCGTCCGTTACTTCGCAGAGCACCGCACCGCATGGCTCACCGCCGCCATGCGGGACGTGACCTGGCTGGGAAGCACCGTCGTTCTGGTCCCGGTCGTCGTCATCGTGGGCATCGCCGCTCGCCGCCGCACCCGAAGCTGGGCAACCGTTGCGCAACTCACGCTCAGCCTGGGGGGAGCCATCGCCCTCTACGACATCATCAAGCCCCTCGTCGACCGACCTCGACCGCACATCGGCCAGCTCGTCATCACCGCCACCGGTTACGCCTTCCCCTCCGGGCACGCCACCCAGACCGCCGCCGTCGCCGTGACCCTCGCCGTGCTCGGTGCCGCATCGACGGCGTCGTGGTCGCGGAAGGTCACGATCTGGTCGGCGGCTGCGCTGGTGTGCCTGGTCGTCGGCTTCTCCCGCGTCTACCTCGGCGTGCACTGGCCAACGGATGTCCTCGCCGGCTATGCCCTGGGCGCGCTCTGGGCTGCGATCTGCGCGCTCGCCGTCCGCCGTCCCAACCGCACAGTCGAGAGCGATGGTCTTTAGATTCGGCTGATGAACATCGCCTCCCACTGGCACCGCCATCCCGGGGTTCGCTCCGGCGAGCAGCTCTCCCTCGGCGAGCGCGCCGCCGACTCGATGCGCAACCGGATGGGCTCATGGGCCTTCGTGTTCGGTGCGCTGTTGTTCCTCACCGGGTGGATGATCGGGAACCGCAACGTCGGGTTCGACCCCTACCCGTTCATCCTCCTGAACCTGATCCTGTCGTGCCTCGCCGCCATGCAGGGCGCCATCCTGTTGATCGCCGCGAAACGCCAGGACCAGATCTCCTCCGAGTTGGCCATGCACGACTACGAGACCAACCTCGAGGCAGACGAGATCGTGAAGATGATTCACTCCCTCACCACAGAGCTCCACCAGAAGATCTGCGCGCCGTCAGCTCCTGCCGGGTGAGACGGCCGTCGAGGTGGCCGCTACTGGTGGCGGGTCTTGCCCTCGTCGCCCTCGTCGCGCTCGCCATCGTCATCGCCCGCAAGGGTCCTGATCGGACGTTGACGGGAACGATCACCGAACTGAAGTCCCACCGCGTGTGCATCGCCGACGGCGACGCTTCACCGGTCTGCATGCAAGTCGATGCGCCGGAGCGCCTCACCAACGCCTCTCCAGGTGACTGCGTTCGCGCCCGCTACTCGGCCGAGGGCATCCTCATCTCGATTGATCCGATGACGGACGGTTGCGGACCCTGAGGCCCGAGTTTGCGGGTGAACGGGCCTAGGGACTTACTCCTGGTTCGTCCAGTCGAATTCGTAATGGATCCAGTTGCTGTCGGTGAAGTCGAGGCTGATGCCTTCAGCTTCGACGTGGAAGCTTCCCTGACCGCAGTCGCCGCGCTTCCAGATGAACCCTTCGGCCAGGTCGATGGCGACACCGTGCTCCTCGCCCGTCACCGGGTTCTTGAAACTCGAGCCCTTCGCCTCGCCGACACCCTCGGCCCGGAAGCCGCTGTTGATGCCGTCCTCGTCGATCTCGACCTCGGCGCGCACGACCCCGGCAATCTCGAAGGTGGTGCCGAGGATCGACCAGGGGAGCCCCCCGAGCTGGCCCGTGAAGATCTGGGCCATGCAGCCGAGCTGTTCGTCGCTGACTGCGGGCGGGACGACGAAGACGGCCTTGCCGTTGCCGTCGTGGATCGCTTTGGGCCAGTCGAAGATGGCGATGGCCTTGATCCCCGACAGGTCGACATCACCACAGTGACCTTCGACGATGTGGTTGCCGACGGCCGCCTTGCAGCTGCCATCGGATGAGGTCGGGAACCCGGAAAAGTTGCAGGTGCAGCCAGGCTGGCAGTTGCAGAACTCATACCCGCTGCCGCGCAGCCTCCAGGCGGTGGTCGTCTCGGTCACAGTCACAGTGTCTCCTTTGGTTGTCAGGTGATGGTGGTCAACATGTCGGGGCGGACGATCAGGCCGATGCCGAGCACGACGAACGCAACCGCCACGATCTGGGCAGCGCGCTCGCCGAAGGATGCGTTCTTCTCGACGAGGATGACCAAGGCGAGGCCGGCCATCCACGCCAGGTTCATGGTGCCGACGGCGACGAGCACGGCCATGAGTGCCCAACAACAGCCCAGACAGAACAGTCCATGAGTGAGTCCCATCCGCAGCGCGCCGACGGGTCGGGTCACGCGGGCGCCGAACCGCAGGAAGAACGAGATCGGCGAGCGGCAATGACGCAAGCACATCGACTTGAGCGGGGTGAGCTGCCAGACCGCAGCCGTGACCAGCACTGCTCCTGCCAGACGGCCGGCCCACGGCCGGGCCTCGGCGATGGGGTCCATCAACACCCGCCAGGCGAGGAAGGCGGGAAGCCCGATCGAGGTCCACACCGCGATGTAGCCGGCCACGAAGAACGGTAATGGCGCCACCCGGCCGGCAGCCGCGGCTCGGCCGTAGAGCTTCACCACCGGCGCCACCGCCGGAAACATCATCGCTGTCATCATCGCCAGCCACGCCACCAAGAACGCAGCAAGCCCGAGTGCTTCGGTGCCCATGGCGTTCATGCCCGTCGACGTCGAACCCACCATGTCGTCGGCCATGCGCACCGACCACCACCAACCCACGGCGGCGAGGGCGAGGAGCACCCCTGGCGTCGCCAACCGGATACCGGTTCCGCCGCCGACGCCCTCTGGTCGCTCAGTCACCTCACGGTGCACTTCGCGTCTCCTCGATCAATCGCGATGATACGACAGACGATCGTCGCCCGCCCGGGGGCTAGAGCAACGGGTCAGGCCGACGATGTCGAAGCCGGGGATTGCATGCGTGTCGCGACGACGAGGCCAGAAGCGACGCTCAGCGCGGCGATCGTCCATACCGCGGCGCGAAGGTCGAAGAGGTCGGCCACGACGCCGCCCAGGAGACCGCCGACGACGTAGCCGAGGTCGCGCCACAGGCGGTACACGCCGATGGCGGTCGCCCGCCAGCGAGGGTGGGCGACATCGCCCACCGCCGCCATCAACGTCGGATACACCAGCGCGGTACCGACGCCGATGAGCACCGCGCCGAAAGCCCACGAAGTGAACCCGGTGGTCGCCGCCATCAGGCCGAGGGCTGCGCCTTGGAGCAGCATCCCGGTGACGATGAGCGGCTTGCGGCCGACCCGGTCGGACCATGCGCCGGTGAACAGCTGCCCGACGCACCACACGCCGGGGTAGAGGGCGGCGAGGATGCCGATGCGTCCCAGGGAGAGGCCCGCCGACGCGAACAGCAGCGGCAGGATGCCCCAGGCCAGGCCGTCGACGGCGTTGTTGACCAAACCGGCTTGGCTGACCGCCGCGAGGGACCGGTCGGTCCATGATGTGCGTGTGAACACGGTGGCGAAGCGGTCGTCGCCGTCGCCGACCGCGCTGGTCTCGGCCGCTTCCCGGTCGGCGTGGTGGCGTGTCTCGCGCACGAAGATGCTCGACAGTCCGAGGCCGAGCGCAGCGAAGGCGACGCCCAAATAGAACGGCTCGGGACGCAGCCCGTGGCGGGCGGCGATCCCGCCGGTGACCAGTGCGGTGAGGGCGACGGCGCCGTAGCCGGCAGCCTCGTTGAGACCGAGGGCGAGGCCGCGCCGGGCGGGACCGACAAGATCGATCTTCATGATGACCGTCGTCGACCACGTCATGCCCTGGTTCACGCCCAACAGGACATTGGCAGCGATCACCCACCCCCACGACGGGGCCCATATCAGCAGCAGCGGCACAGGCAGCCCGACGACCCATCCGCTGACGAGGACGGGCTTGCGGCCGATCCGGTCGGCGAGTACGCCGGTGGCCAGGTTGGTGAGCGCCTTGGAGGCGCCAAAGGCGACGATGAACGTCGTCGCTGCCGTGAACGCGGTGAGGCCGAAGGTGCGTTCAGCCAACAGCGGGAGCACGGTGCGCTCCTGGCCGATCATCCCGCCGACCAGCGCGTTGACGGCGACGAGCAGGCTGAACTGGGCCAGGTTCTGCCGAAGCCCAAGTCGGACGACCGGCCCGGCCGTCGCCGCAGTCCCGGTGGTCACGGTCGCGGGCCGGTGCCGAGCGCGCCATGGTGGCGGGCCCAGTCGTCGGGTCCGCCGACGAGCACGGTCACGTCGCGATGGCCGGCGCGAGCGAGGAGGCTCGCTGCGGTCATGGCGCGCTCACCGTGTCCGCACATCACCGCCACCGGGCCGGGGGCCAGATCGACCTCGGCGATGGACCCCAGCTCGACGCTGCGGACGCCGGGAATGTGCCCCATCACGTACTCGCCCGCCTGGCGGACGTCGAGCACCGTTCCCGACGCGTGCTCGACCTCGTCCAGTGGGATCGATGCAAGAGGAAGACCGGCGGCCCGCCAGGTATCGATGCCACCGTCGAGCTCGCCCAGAAGTCTCTCGTAGCCGACGTTGCGTGCTTGGCGCACCAGCTCGGAGCGGTCCTGTTCCGCGTCGAGGACGAACAGCAGCGGCACTTCGTCGGGCACCGTCCAGCCCAACCAGCTGGCGAACTGGGGACGCAGCGCGATCGACACCGACCCGGGCACGTGACCCCGGCCGAAGGCGGCGACCGGTCGGGCGTCGATCACCCGAGCACCTGCCTTCTGCAGCCGGTCGACGTGGGCTGCCTGCACGCGTGGGAGGACGGGCTGCCCCGGGCCGTAGAGGTGTGGACCGTGCCGGTTGACGTCACGCAGGCGGAGGAAATACGGCGGGAAGGTGCCGAGCCCGGAGAGCAGCAGCTCGACAAACGCGTCCTCGTCAGGCGCTGCGAGCAGTGGGTTGGCGCGCCGCTCGCGGCCGATGGTGGTCGTGCGCTCGCTGCCTGCCGGGGCCGAGCAGAAGGACCCGGCGCCGTGGGTCGGGTAGACGGGGAGGTCGTCGGGCAACGTGAGGATGCGCTCGTGCAATGACCGCCACAACGACCGGGCCAGCGTCTTGGTCTGGTCCGGGTCGATGAGATCGGTGCGGGCGACCGAGTCGACCAGCAGGGAACCGCCCGAGAACAGCGCGGCTGGTCGGTTGCCATCGAGCAGCAGGTAGGCGAGGTGCTCGGGCGTGTGCCCCGGTGTCGCCAGGGCCCGCAACCTCAGACCGCCCAGGTCGACCTCATCGCCATCACGAAGTCCATGTACCGGGAACTGATGGCCCCCGCCGCCAGGCACCAGAAGCGACGCGCCGATCGCGCCGAGCTCACGAGCACCGGAAACGAAATCGGCATGCAGGTGGGTCTCGACGGCATAGGCGATGGCGAGTCCGCGTCGGTCCGCTTCCGACAGGTAGCCGGCGGGATGGCGGGCTGGGTCGACCACGAGGGCCCGGCCATCGCCGAGGTCCACGAGGTACGACGAGTTGCCGAGGCCGTCGTCGACGAACGCGATCGGCGTGACCGGGTTGTGCAGCTCCGCCGTCGACTGGGCCTTCAGCGGGAGTGGCGGCGCCCGATGCTCGTGTGCCGCGGTCATCGCCCGCTGCTTCCTCGCCAGCCCCGCAGTCGGGTCTGTCGTCGAGGCCAGGTGAGGGACGCATCGCCAAGGACCACGGCCAGATCGTGGAGGCTCATGCCACGACAATGCGGGACCGAGTCCCCGATTGTCAAGAGATCACTTGAATACTTGACAATGGGCGGCGCTCTGGCAGACGATGGGGCCGTGGGTGACCGGGCAGCCAAGGATGCGCTCTTCGACGGCTTCGCCGAGATCGCCAAGGCACTGGCGAGCGGTCGACGTGCGGAGATCGTCGATGTCCTCGCCCAGGGTGAACGCTCCGTCGACGAGTTGTCTGCGGAGATCGGCCAGAGCGTGGCCAACACGTCACACCACCTTCGGAGCATGGCTCGTGCTGGGCTCTTGAGCACCCGCCGCGATGGCACCCGGGTCTTCTACGCGCTTGCCAGCGAACGGGTCGGCGAGCTGTGGTCCGCGCTGCGGGATGTTGCCGTCGATCACGTCGCCGGCCTCGAGCGGCTGACCCGCGCCTATCTCGGCGACCGCGACGGTGTCGACGTCATCGACCGTGCCGAGCTGGCGGCGCGCCTCGAGCGCGGCGAGGTACTGGTGCTCGACGTGCGCCCGGAGGCGGAGTATTCGGCCGGACACATCGCCGGCGCACGGTCGGTGCCGATCCACGAACTGCGCCGACACCTGCGCGCCCTGCCCAAGAGCAGCGAGGTCGTGGCATATTGCCGAGGGCCGTACTGCGTGTATGCCGACGACGCGGTGCGTGAGCTGAATCGCAGGGGCTTCCACGCTCGGCGACTCGTCGACGGATATCCAGAGTGGAAGCGAGCCGGGCTTCCGGTAGCCGTCGGCGACTAGAGCGTGCTGGCCGAGCGGCTGGCTGAATCGACGGAAGGCTCCTCCGGACTCTGGCGTCGCGCCAACGCGAGGAGTGGTTGTCTGGCACCAGAAGGGTCAGGATGAGGTTTTCTGACGCACACCCCCACTCTGTGACTGCCACCGCCGCCCCTTCATCTGCCCGTACATCGCCGTCGGCCGCCTCCACCGAGGGTCGGCCGCTCCGGCTGGGCAACTCGATCGTGCTCCCGTTCTGGGTCGCGGTCGCGGCCTTCGGGCTGGTGTCACTGGTCACAGCAGCAACCGTGGGGCGTGCCGGCCTCGAGTCGCGTGTTCCCGCCGTGATCCTCCAGTACCAGCAGGGCCTGACGGTCGAGCTGGCTCAGAACGTTCGTCGCGGGCTCAACGAGGGACTCGCCGATCTCACGCAGTCTGCCGCTGCCGTCGACGCCCTGACTGCTCCCACGCGGAGCGCCCTCGAGGCAACCGCCGCCATCGTCACCGACGTCCACGATCGCTACGACCTGGTCTTCGTCACCGACGCCGAAGGCGGCGTCCTTGCGCAGGTCGGCGACGGTCAGCCCCAGGTCCTTGACAGACCGGTGCCCCAGGAGCCGACGATCCTGCCCATCCGTCAGGAACCGGACGGACGCCTGCCCTTGATCCAACAGATCGCACCGCTCGCGGACGGTGGAGCCGTGGTCGGGCACTACGACCCTGCCTTCCTCCGCTTCGCCCTCGAGTCCGCCGGCACGGGGGACGCATGGGTCGTGGATCGGCAAGGCCGAATCCTCGGTTCCACCGCCGGCTTCCTCCCTTTCGCAAAACTCGAGGGAGCGTCTCTGCGCCGCGCCGCCAGGCTGGCGACCGACGGCGCTCCGGGCGTGTGGGGCCCCTCGCGCGGGGCCCGAGGAGACGTTGTGGCGTGGGCGCCGGCCACGGGCGACGGCCCCGCCGGCCGACTCGGCCTCTCGGTCGTGACCCGCCGCCCAGCGGGCACGTTCTCCTTGCCGTCCACGGACGCGCGGCGCCAGGGACTGGTGGTGGCCGTTCTTGGCGCCGCCCTCACGGTGGCCCTCTTCAGCTGGATCTGGCTCGTGGTGATCTCGCCGGTGCGCCGCCTGAGGCTCGAGTCGGCGAGGGTCGCAGGAGGCGACCTGTCGCTTCCCGTGGCAATCCTCCGGTACGACGAGATCGGGCTGGCATCGCGCGCGCTCGACCGGCTCCGCATCCTGCTGGTCGGCGCCCGTGTCGCCCCGGCCCCCCGGTCGAGCAGCACGCCGCTGCTGGGTCGACGTCCGTCCACCGCGCGCCAGCTCGTGGTCGCCGCCGCAATCGTCGCTGGACTCGCCGTCTTCCTTGCCGCCCTCGTGGCGATCACTGAGATCGGCGGCAGGCCCGAAGTTGGCGCCGGACCTGTCAACGCGACGGGTCGCACGGCCGCAACCACGACCCCATCCCTTGCCGAAGACCAGACCGCAGGTGTCGCGACGGTCGCCATTCGGGTTGAGGTAGAGCCGTCGGCGTGTGAACGGTCGTCCGACGCCATCGTCTACCGGGCCACGCTGCGCCACGGCGAGCCCGGCCAGGTCACGGCGACGATCGATGTCGTCGTGAGTGCCCCTGACGGGACGACCCTGGCCGCACGCCGCTCCGAGCAGGTGCTCGTTGCATCGGGGGTTGATGTACCGCTGGCCGTTCGCCTCGAACTGCCGCCCGGTACCGCCACCGACGACGCCATCTGCGTCGTACGAGCCGTCGAGGTCGCAGCCGCATGAGCCATCCCCAACGACCCCCGGAGCAGACCATGGATGACAAGCCGATCGTGCTCCTCGTCGACGACGACGAGATGATCCGAGAGTTGGTCGCAGCCAGGCTCGGTGACTGCTATCACATCGTGACTGCCGACAACGGCCTCGACGGTCTGGAGATGGCTCGCGCCAGTCCCCCCGCCATTGTCGTGCTCGACTGGATGATGCCGGGCCTCGGCGGGCCTGAGGTGTGCCGTCGTCTGAAGGAGGACGACCGGACTGCCGGAATCCCGGTCCTGTTGTTGACGTCGAGAGCCAACGAGGACGACATCCGGGCCGCCTTCGAGCATGGCGCCGACGACTATCTGACGAAGCCCTTCGAGGTCGGAGAGCTCGACGAGGCCATCCAGCGACTCATCGGATGGCGATGACCGCAGCCGTCACCGCCCGCCTCCGGGCCCGCCGCACTGGCGGGGGACCGGCGAGGACGTACCGTCTGGCCAACTCGATTCGTCTGCCGTTCGGGATCGGCATCACCGCGCTGTTGCTGCTGGCCCTCGGCACCGGGCTGCTCGTCGGCCGGGTGACGGATCAGGACCTCGAAGTCCCGGGCGCGGTCCGCGACCTGCAGGCCAGTCTCACCACCGAAGTTGCCGAATCGACTCGTCGCGGGCTCAACGAGGGTGTCGACGACGTGGAGCAGCTGGCTCGGGAGGTGGACGGGGTGCCCGACCCCGCAGGCGCCCTCCGCTCGTTCGCCGCCATCCACGGTCGGTACCAGTCGGTCTTCCTGCTCGAGCGGGGGCGAGCGATCTCGTCGTTGGTGGGGTCGCCTCCGAGGCTCGATCTCTTGGCGGACGACGCGGTCGACGGCCCGGGAATGCGGGTCGTCATTCGACCCGACGTTGTGTTCATCGCGCAGGTTGCGCCGCTCGAGGACGGGTCAGGGCGGTTGGTCGTTGCCCAATACGACCCGCAGTTCCTCCGCTTCGCCATGGGCGTCGCCGCGCCGGGTGATGCCTGGGTCGTCGACGAGAAAGGCCGCGTGGTCACCGGTCTCTCCGATGCCGCCCCGGCCACTCGACTGCAACGGATCGGCCTCGACGCCGCTGCGCGCCGCGCATCGGCCGGGCGCGATGGCGTGGCGATCACGGTCGGTGGACCCGCGAGTCGCGACGTCGTGGCATGGAGACCGGTGAGCGGTGTCGGGCCTGCCGGCCAGCTCGGTTGGGGCGTCGTCACCGCTCGTCGCGTCGACTCGGCGGGGCTAGGTGCGACCGGAGCGCGGCGGCAGGCCATCGCCATCGGTCTCGCCTTGGCCCTCACCACGTTGATCGCCTTCGCCTGGCTGCGGGCCGTCGTGGTGCGCCCCATGCTCGACCTTCAGCGTGACGCCGAGCGCCTCGCCTACGGCGACCTGAAAATCCCCGTGGCCGTCCGCCGATACGACGAGATCGGGATGATCGCCCGTTCCCTCGAACGCATTCGTGTGCTGTTGATTCGACACCAGATGCGAAGCCGCTGATGCTCTACCTGTACACCGTGTTCACCATCTCCCTCCTCGCGCTGCTGGTCGCCGGCGTCATCGAGCAGCGCCGCCACTTCAAGAATCTCGACGCCATTCCCACGCGGGTACTCGTCAACGGAATTCGCGGCAAGAGCTCCATCACCCGACTTTGCGCCGGTGCCTTGCGAGGCGGCGACCTGAAGGTGGTGGCCAAGACGACAGGGACGGCGGCTCGCTTCATCTGGCCGGATGGGTCTGAGGAGCCGGTGTACCGGAAGTTCGGCATCGCCAACGTCGTCGAACAGATCGGGATCGTGCGCAGGGCGGCGTCCGAAGCCCCCGATGCGTTGGTCATCGAGTGCATGGCCGTGATGCCTGCGCTCCAGGAGGTCAACCAGAAGAAGCTCATTCGCTCGACCATCGGCGTTCTGTGCAACGTCCGCGAAGACCACCTGGCCGAGATGGGCCCTACCCTCGAGGACGTTGCCCGCAGCCTCTGCCGGTCGATGCCCGACGACGGGATCTGCATCACCGCGGAGTCGGAGTGGTGGGATGTCCTGCAACAAGAAGCCGACGCGCGGAACTGCCGCTTGGTCTTCGCCGACCCCGAGTCGGTTTCGGACGAGGAGATGGATGGCTTCGAATACTTCACCTTCAAGGAGAACGTGGCCATCGCCATCTCCGTAGCCTCCGAGGTCGGCGTCGGGCGGGCGGCCGCACTCGCCGGCATGTGGGTGGCGCCGCCAGACCCGGGCGTGCTGAACGTCGAGGAGTATCACGTGGGAGGAAAGACGCTTCGCCTCGCCAACGTCTTCGCCGCCAACGATCCCAACTCGACGGTCATGAACTTTCAGCGGCTGCTGGACGCCGACGCCATCCGCCCCCCGATCTTCACCCTGATCAACTGCCGACCAGATCGCGTCGAGCGCAACGGACAGATGGGCGCCATCGTGCCGGACCTCGTGACCGAGAAGCTGTTCGTGATCGGCCATCCTTCGCGCAGTGCCCTCGCCGCCGTTCCGGCATCGTGGGGGGGAACGAGCATTGACCTCGGCGGGCTCGACCGCTCAGCCGACGAGATCTTCCGGGCGATCATTTCCGAGATCGACGAGGAGGCCTCGCTGGTCGCCATCGGAAACATCCACGGGCAGGGCGAGGAGCTCTTGCGCCACCTCGAGGGTCTGGGAGACCTGCGATGAGTTTCGCTCCGGAAGTGGCGGTGCTGGGGCTGTCGATCGGGCTGGTGCTGTCCCTCGTCTGCTACCTCGTGAGCAACCTCTCACCCGGCGGGATGATCACACCGCCGTGGCTGGCGCTCCTGCTCATCGAGGACGCGCGCCGCGCCGCCATCGTGGTGGCGGTGATCGGCACGACCTACGGGGTGATGATGCTCGTGCAGCGAGTCGTCATCCTTTATGGCAAGCGCTTGTTTGCCACCGTGGTGCTCGTCGCCGTCTTCCTACAGGTGACGGTCAGCCTGTTTCTCATCGACCTCTTCCCCACGCTCTTCGCCACCACGACCCTCGGTTTCGTCGTTCCTGGCCTCGTCGCCTACCAACTGATCCGCCAGCCGATTCTCCCGACGCTGGCGGCGACGGCACTCGTGACCGGAGGTACCTGGGTGATCCTGCTCTCCGGCATCCTCCTACGGTTCATCCCGAGCGCCTGAGCTCACAATGGTTCGACGGCATCGGTTGTTCGGCGTCGCCGGGGCTGCCGTCGGCATCGCAAGTGTCGTCGTGGCGGTGCTCCTGGTGATCGGGTCGAGAAGTGCGACGCCGAGATCCGACACTCCCGATCTGGCCGAGGTCGTGGACAGGTATGTCACTGCGACGCCCGGACGAGGAAGCGGCGACTACGTCCCGCCGTCGGGCGCAACGCAGCGCCAGATGCGGGCGGCATGGGCCTCGATGGAGGCCGGCGAGATCGACGCGTCCGCCGCTCGGCTTCGACGGGAGGGCTACGACGTCGACCGGGTTGTCGACCGCCGGTCAGGTCGGCGGCTGGTGGTCGTGAGCGGCCTTGGGGGCCTGTTCGTTCATGCGCCCGGCGGGGCGCCGATCGTGGTGGAGGTGCCACATCCGCGGTCTGATCGTGACACCGAACGCCTCGGCGTCGAGATGTTCCTGGCCACCGGTGCGCGTACGCTCCTGATCGCCGGGGCCCATCGTGATGCCGGCGAAGCGGGATCGGCCGACGTGGCCCGCAGGTCCGACAGCCTCTTCCACCAAGTGCACCTGGTGGCATCGCCGCTCAGTGCCGTCACCGTCCAGCTCCACGGCTTCGCCTCGGAGTCGGCGCCCGGCTACGACGTCATCGTGTCGTCCGGCGGTCCGCCGTCCGATGCGGTGCGACAGCTGGCGGCGCGCCTGGGACTGGAGTTCCGAACCTGCACTTGGACGCCGGACCTGCTCGACGATTGCCGCCGGCTTGGCGGCACGACCAACGTGCAGGCGCAGGCATCGCGTAAGGCGGGGACGAGCTTCGTTCACCTCGAACTCGCCCCACATTTACGGGGCGAAGCCGTCGGGCGCCGACGGATCGTGTCGGCGCTGGTCGACGCCTTGACTCCTTCCGCCTGAGGGGCTCAAGGAGGCCTCCCCGCGGGTCGAAGCAACACGTACCGCCCCCCTCAAGGCAACCCCTGTCGAGAGGCGGGTCCGCAAAGCCATGGCCTCTCGAGGTCGCCAGGTTTCCGACACGAAGGATGTCCGGTGGTTCCTCTCCGACTCCGCCCCATCTCCGTCCTTTTCGTCGTCACCCTCGCCGTGGCCCCGCTGGCGCTCGCCACGCCCGGTGCCATGGCCGCACCGAAGGGATCGGGTTCGTCGACATCTTCGGACGGGCTCGTGTATCGGAGGATGACCTCGCCCGCCAGGACCGTCGTGAGCATGGCATCCGGGCAGTGGGTGGCAACCTTCACCGACGGCGCGGCGACGGTCACGATCGCCGGTTCGGAACGGACGTTCAGCGAGCCCTCGGCCACGTCAGCGGTGCGCAGCACCACCTGGGTCCGCGTCCTGCCCGCCCCCTTCACCGGCACCGTCGACACCGCATGGCTGACGGCGACGAGGGCGGACACCTCACCCGACGTACTCGCCCTGGCCACCCAGTACCTCGCCGGCGCCGCCGAGGTGCGGGATGCTTCCGGCCTGCTGGTCAGCAGCGACGCGTCCTACGGCCCCCTGCTCGCCGACGGCACGAGGCAGGAGGGTTCGGACTGGAACGACTACCTCGGAGTCGACGGCGTTTACGGAGGCACGATCGACGCGCCGGAGCCCCACCAGGCGGGCGCCCTCGACTGTTCCGGGTACCTGCGCATGCTGTGGGGACGACGAGCCGGGATGCCCCTCACACTCGCCCCGGACGGACGAGCCATTCCTCGCCGCGCTCATGAGATCCAGCAGTCGGCCCCGGGCTTCGTCACCATCACAAACCGGGGAAGCCAGGTCACGAGTTTCGACAGGCTCGCTCCCGGCGACCTTGTGTTCTTCGATGCCGCCACTGATGACGGCACCCAGATCGACCACGTGGGGATGTACCTCGGTCCTGACACGGCAGGAAGGCATCGGTTCGTGTCGAGCCGAAAGGCCATCGACGGACCCACGATGGGTGACTACCGAGGCATGTCGGTGCTCGACGGCTCGGGCCTGTACGCCAAGGCCTTCCGGTCGGCTCGTCGCCTCTGAGCGCGCGAAGGTAGGAAGGTGGTCGAGGCCCCCCACCCGGCGGATGAGGCGGCGCGACTCGACGCACTACGAGCGCTCGGGGTACTCGACACGCCGCCCGAGGAGCGCTTCGACCGGGTGACGCGCCTGGCCACCCGGCACTTCGGCGTGCCGATCGCCCTGGTCAGCTTGGTCGACGATGACCGTCAGTGGTTCAAGTCCTGCATCGGACTGCCCGTGGCGCAGACCTCCCGGAGTGCTTCGTTCTGCGCCCACGCCATTCTCCAGGACGACGTCTTCGAGGTCGTTGACACCCTTGCCGACCCCTCCTTCAGCGACAACCCGCTGGTTGTCGGCCCGCCCCACGTCCGGTTCTACGCCGGATTCCCACTTCGGGCCGCCGGCGGCGAGAAGGTAGGTACCCTCTGCATCCTCGACCGGGAGCCTCGGCGGCTCTCGTCCGAAGATCGCGTGACCCTTCGGGACCTCGCGGCATTGGCCGAGGGCGAGCTCAACAACGCCGAGTTGGCAACGGCTCTGGCTGCCGTGGCGAGGAGCGAGTCCAACCTCCGCCAAGTGATGGGCTCGGTCGGTGACGCCATCATCACCTTCGACGCCATCGGCGTCATCGACTCAGTCAATGCCGCCGCCGAGCGACTCTTCGGCGTCGAGCGCGAGCGGCTGACTGGCTCTCAACTGTTCGAGCTGCTCGTTCCCGAGGAACACGGACACGTGCTCGACCGGCTGTCGGCCAGAGCGGCTGGAACGTCCATCGGCCAGGTCCGCCTCGAAGTCGACGGCTTGCGAAAGGGCGACGAGCGTTTCTCGATGGAGGTCGTGGTCGACGACGTGGAAGGGTCGGAGGGCCGGTTCATCGCCGTCGCCCGTGACATCACCGAGCGTCGAGCCGTCGACCGCCTGAAGGACGAGTTCGTCTCGGTCGTCAGCCACGAGCTCCGGACCCCGCTCACGTCGATCCGCGGCTCCCTCGGCCTCCTCGCCACCGGGGTGTTCGGCTCGCTGCAGGATCAAGGGGCCCGCATGCTCGAGATCGCGATCGCCAACACCGATCGCCTCGTGCGGTTGGTGAATGACATTCTCGACCTCGAGCGCATGGCCTCCGGTCGCGCGGTTCTCGAACTGCGTGCCAGCGATCTGTCAGGACTCGTTGAGACCGCCATCGCTGCAGTCGGGAGCCAGGCAAGTGACGCAGGGGTCACGCTTCGCACCGATCTCGCGGACGTCGAGGTGCGGGTCGATCCCGACCGCCTGTTGCAGGTGATGATCAACCTCCTCGGCAATGCCATCAAGTTCTCACCGAGCAACGAAGTCGTCGTCGTCAGCACCGAGGTGATCGGCGCCGACGTTCGCATCGCCGTCTGTGACCACGGACGAGGCATTCCGCCGCACCAGCTCGAGCGCATCTTCGCTCGATTCGAGCAGGTCGACGCGTCGGATGCCCGGGAGAAGGGCGGCACCGGCCTCGGTTTGCCCATCGCCAAGACGATCGTGGAGCAACACGGCGGCCGCATCTGGGTGGAGAGCGAGCCCGGTGCCGAGACCACCTTCTTCGTGCAGATCCCCATCGGTCGCAGCCTCGACGGTGCACTTGTGTCCTCCCTGCTCGAGGGGGAATCCCCCCTCGGCCCCGTCCTGTTCATCGAGGATGACCCCGATACCGTCGCCGTGGTCCGAGGAATGCTGGGCCGTCACGGGGTGCAGGTACTGACGGCGCCCACCGAGACGGAAGGGGTGCACCTTGCCAGGGAGCGCGATCCCGCCGTCATCATCCTCGACGTCCGCCTGGCCCAAGGTGATGCCTTCGGCGTCATCCGGGCTCTCCGCTCGACGCGCAGCACCCAGCAGATCCCGGTGGTCATCTACACCGTCGAGGACCTCACCCCGCAGCAGCGCTCGGCACTTGCCATCGGGCCGGTGGACTTCTTGGTCAAGACCAAGGTCTTGCCCGACGAACTCGAAGCGCTGTTGCTGCGGCGTCTGCGAAAGAAGGAGGACGGACCCGAGTGACCAAGCGTGTGTTGTTGGTCGACGACGAAGACGACATCCGGGAAGTGGCCTCCGTGAGCCTGAGCCTGCTCGGGGGCTACACCGTCACCACTGTGGGATCGGGCGCGGAAGCGGTCGAGGCCGCCGCCGCTGACCCACCCGACGCCATCGTGCTCGACGTCATGATGCCGGGCATGGACGGACCGGCCACGCTTCTCGCCCTCCGCGCCCAACCGTCGACAGCGGCCGTCCCGATCGTGTTCCTCACGGCCAAAGTGCAGGCGACCGACCGGGAGCGCCTCGAAGGCCTCGGCGCCGCTGGCGTGGTCACCAAGCCTTTCGATCCGACGACGCTGTCGGCCGAGATCGCCGCAGTGTTGGGCTGGGTCGACTGAGCGCCGAGGAGGACGAGGCTGCTTCCGTCGTCGCCTCCTTGTGGGTGCGGATGCGACCGGTGGCGACGCAACGATTGGCCTGCGTCGTCGAGGCCTTCGCGTCGCTGCAGGCCGGCGGCGTACTCGATCCCGGGCAGCGAGCAGCAGCGGTCGAAGCGGCCCACAAGCTCGCAGGTTCGCTCGGCATGTACGGCTACCCGGAGGGGTCAAGGGCGTGCAGGGACGCCGAGCTCACGCTGGAGGCGCCGGGGCGGGCGATGCCACCGATAGGGCGGACGCTCGCCGCACTGCGGGCGCTGGCGGCGGAGCTTTCCGGCACGGGCGACCAGCTGGCCTGACTCCACGCTGGTCCATTCGTGCAGACGCTGGAGCAGGTTTGCTCTCGCCGGCACGAACCCGCCGCCGCGTCCGGTTGGCTACCGTCCATTGGCGTGGCCGGTCGACCTCGGAAGAACCCCAACGTTGCACCGCAGGATCCGCGGGGAGAGATCGTGGCCGCCGCCAGCCGACTGTTCGCCCGACGGGGCATCGCGGTGACGACGATGGCCCAGATCGCCGAATCGGCTGGACTCGGCGCCAGTTCGCTCTATTACTGGTTCCGTTCGAAGGAGCAGATCCTCGAAGTCATCGTGACCGACGTGAACCGGCTGCCGCTGGAGTTCGCGGAGCAGGCTGCGGCTCAGGGAGGCTCGCCGGCGGTGCGGTTGTGGCGGCTGGTGCACTTCGACGCCAGGACGTTGTGTGCCTTCCCATTCGAC
>JBKJLU010000433.1:0-8022 GCA_046596815.1 Acidimicrobiales bacterium
GTTCTCGAGGTCGGCGGCGATGGCCTCGTCGACGCCGGGATACTGGATCTTCACGGCGACGGCCCGTCCGTCATGGGTCATGGCGCGATGCACCTGGCCGATCGACGCCGCTGCGATCGGCACGGGGTCCCATTCGGCGAAGGCCTGCTCGGGTGGTTGGCCGAGTTCGCGCTCGACCACGTCGGCCGCAAGTCCCGGCGCCATCGGCGGCGCGTCCTGCTGCAGGCTGGCCAGGGCTTCGCGGATTGGCTCGGGGAGCCCGTCGTCGAGGTAGCTCGCCATCTGGCCGAGCTTCATCAACGCCCCCTTCATGTTCCCGAGGGCCGCCGTCACCTCGGCCGCCGTCGCCAGCTCGAGCTCGACGTCGAGAGCCTCCTTGCGCTCCGCCGATGCGAAGACCCGCTGCGCCCGGTTCACCGCCACCGCCGCCCCGAGCCGCGTGCCCACCCCTGCGAGCTGACGGTTCCTGGCCCCGCGCCCCGTCCGCATCGACGACGGCGGAGGGGAGCCAACTCGACGCGAGCGGGCGACCACGACGCCCCCGAGCGCGAATCCGACGATGATCACGATCCGTCTCACGAAACGCAGTCTCGATCAGAACCCGGCCCGAGTCGCATTTCGGTGAGCGGAAGTGGTCGTTGGATCGGGCTTGGCGAGTGGTAGTGGCGACCACTTCCGCTCGAGCAACCGGCTTAGGGTGCGCCAGTGATCGAGGAGACGGTGTGGGGGCGGCGGGCTCGGATCGGTCTGGCGGGCCTTTTGGTGGTCACCGGGATTCTGCACTTCGTGGCCCCCGAGCCCTACGTACGGATCATCCCGGGCGTGCTGCCCGACGCGTGGGCCCGTCCGCTCGTCTACGTGAGCGGCGCGGCCGAGTTCGGCGGCGGCGTCGCTTTGCTGGGGGCACCGACCTCGATGGTGGGATGGTTCGTGGCGGCGCTGCTCGTCGCCGTGTTCCCGGCGAACGTCCAGATGGCGCTGGACACCCCGAACGCCGTCACCATCGGCCGCCTCCCGCTGCAGATCCCTCTGGTGTGGGCGGCGGTGCGGGTGGCTAGGCGGGGCGGGACGGCTCGCTGACGATGCGGACGAGGCCGCGGTCGCCGTCGACCTCGAGTTCGTCGCCGTCGTGGATCCAGGCCGAGGCGTGCTCGACGCTGACGACGGCAGGAATCCCGAGCTCCCGGGCGACGATGGCGGCGTGGCTCTGCAGCGCGCCGACGTCGACGACGACGGCGGTGGCGGCGAGGAACAGTGGCGTCCACGCCGGATCGGTGAGCGGGGCCACCAGCACCTCCCCTGGCTCGATCCCGCGGGGGTCGGCCGGGTCGGTGATGACTCGCGCCTTCCCGCGCGCCGTCCCGCCCGACACGCCGATGCCCGTGAACTGCTGCGGACGGGTTCCCGACGGCAGGTCCGTTCGCCTCGGCCATCCACTGGGGTCGGGAAGGCGCCCTTCGAAGGAGAAGGGCGGGACGAGGCTGTTGAGCTCTTCGTAGCGTTCTCGACGGTCCGCCAGCTCGGCCGCCATCGCCGCCGGATCGGCGAGCAGCTGCGGCAGCTCGTCGAGGGTCGCCATGAAGAACTGCGTGCGGTCGGGGAGATGCCCCTGGGCGACCAGGCGATCGGCGACATGGAACAACGCCGTCCGAAGCCCCGACACCCCGAGTACGAGGGTGCCCTTGGTCTGTTCCCGCCGGGCCGCGCCCCGCGCGCCCATGTCGAGTAACCGTTTGACGAGGGGTCGCAGGGGGCGGATGGTGCGGCTTCTCAGCCGCGCCCTGGCGGCCAGCCGCTCGACACCCAGGCGTCGGGACGCGTCCTCCGGATCCGCCGTGGACGACGTGAATCGCAGCCGCTCGACCATGGCCAGGGCGGACTCCGGCGCCGTCGCCCACGTGTCGGAGGCCAGCTCGACCTCTCTCGGTCCACGATGCCCGTGCTCGGCGAGGAAGGCGTCGAAGCGCTCGACAAACTTGGCGGCGTCGCCCGACCCGGAGACGCGAAGGCGCTCGATCAGTCCGGGCACCCCGGCGTCGAAGGCGGCCGTGAGCTCTGGACTGGCGGCCACCAGCCGACCGAGGCGCCACAGGTCGATCGCCGGACGAGCGGTCTCGATGGTGCCGAGGCCGGACATCGCCTTGACGAGCAGTCCCGGGTCCCGACGCTCGGCCCGGCCGCAGATGCGATCGAGGAGGGCCGACGGGACGCCAGACCCCATCGACGACTCGAGGAGGGTTCGGAGATAGCCAACGAACTGTTCGGCGAACCCGGCGGCGTACGCCAGGACGGCTTCGTCGGACGGCTTGGCCTCGATCGACGCCACCCAGCGCTGTACGCCGGCCCGCTGACCGTCGAGGTCTGGGGCCTTCCGCCGGATCATCAAGCGGGTGACCGCGACCACAGCCCGCGTCGATGTCCGGATGTCCCGGTCGCCAGGGCCGCGGCGGAACGGCGGCGGATTGCCCGTCGAGCCGAGCATTTGTTGGTCGATGTCGGCCACTCGCATGCCGGGCATGCGGGCCGCGAAGGCGCGAGCGAAGGAGAGGTTGAAGTAGAGGTAGCCGCCGAAGACGCCGCCGGTCACCGCGGGGCCGGCGAGCTCCTCGTCGGAGAAGGCCCCGGTGTCGCCGAACAGGTCGCCGAACCCCTTCACGAAGGCGGGCGTCGTCAGCGATGCCGACAGCGGCGTGGCAACGTGGGGGACGATCTCGCCGACGTTGCCGCGGCAGTACACCGGGAATCGGGGATTGGGCTCGTCGTCGAGGAACCACGCAGGCGTCGCCATGTTCGTCGCTCAGACCCGCTCGACGGCCTCGGCCTTGAGTCGCTTGTAGTCGACCTTGCCGTTGGCGGCGCGTCCGATGGATTCGACGGTGAGCACCCGCTTGGGCGCTTTGAACGAGGCCAGCCGGGTCTTCACGTGGGCGACGACGTCGGCCTCGTCGATCGTGGCCCCGGGGGCGGGCTCGACCATGGCGCAGATGGCCTCGCCCCACTTCTCGTCAGGTACCCCTACGGCCACGGCGTCACGGATGTCAGGGTGGGTCTTGAGGACCTCCTCGACCTCCTCGGGGAAGACCTTCTCGCCGCCGGTGTTGATGCACACCGATCCCCGCCCAAGGAGTTGGAGCGTGCCGTCCTCCTCGACGGTGGCGAAGTCGCCTGGCACCGAGTAGCGCTGGCCGTCGATGACCTTGAACGTCTTCTCCGACTTCTCCGGGTCCTTGTAGTAGCCGACGGGGGTACGACCGCGGACGGCCACCATGCCGACCTCACCCGACCCGGGGACGACGTCGCGTCCGTCATCGGTGATGACGCGGGCGTTCTCGCCGAGCTTGAACTTGGCGGTGTTCGAGGTGCCGGCCGCGGTCGAGACCGATGCGCCCATGCCGAGGGCCTCCGACGACGAGAAGTTGTCGGAGAGCAGCATGCCGCCGTGGTGTTTGAGCAGGCCCTGCTTCGACTCTTCGCTCCACATCACGCCGGAGGAGACGACGGCGACCATGCTGGTGATGTCCCAGCGCTCGGGCTCGGCGTCGAGGGCTCGAAGCATCGGCTTGGCGAAGGCGTCACCGACGATGGCGATGATGTTGACGCGGTGCTGCTGAATGGTGTCGAGCAGTTCCTCGACGTCAAAGTTGCGGTTGGTCAGCGTGACGACGCAGCCGCCGGTGCTCAACGTCGAGATGGCGGTGAACGCTCCGGTGCCGTGCATCAACGGACACGCAGGGAGGCTCTTGCCGCCGGGTGCTGCGATCAGCGCCCGGCCCGCAGCGAGGTCGGGGTTGCCCTGGTCGTCGAGGAGGTCCACGTACCCGGCGGCGAGGGTGCCGACCAGGTCTTCCTGGCGCCACATCACGCCTTTGGGCATGCCCGTCGTGCCACCGGTGTAGAGCATGTAGATGTCGTCGCCGCTGCGTCCCCACGGCGCGAGCACCCGGCCTGGCGCGCCACCGACGACCGAGTCATACGGCGTGGCCCAGTCCGGACAAGGTCCGCTGCCGTCGTCGACCCACAGCCATCCCTTGACGTCGGGGAGCTTGCCCCGTAGCGACTCGATCCGGTCGGCGAAGGTGGCGTGGAACACGACGGCGATGGCGTCGGCGTTGTCCCAGAGGTAGAGCAGCTCCTCGTCGGCATAGCGATAGTTCGTGTTCACGGGCACGAGCCCGGCCTTGTAGATGCCGAACATCGACTCGAGATACTCGGGGGCGTTGTAGAGGTATTGCGCCACCTTGTCCTGCTTGGTGGCCCCGAGGTCGAGCAACCACTGGGCCACGCCGTCGGCCCGCCGATCGAACTCACCCCAGGTGACCGTTCGATCACCCTGGATCTGGCAGGGAGCGTCGGGCACCTGGTCGGCGACGACCTCCCAGACATCGGCGAAGCTCCAACCGGCCACGTGCATCCCCCTGGATCTGGTCAGCGCCGGGGCTCGGCGCGCTGGCAGTCTACGGACTCGTTCCGAGGCACTTGCGCAACTGTTAGGTTGCGGCTCATGTCCCGCATCCTCATGCTCGGTGGGACCGGGTTCGTCGGTCGCCACATCACCGAAGCCGCCCTCGACGCTGGCCACGACGTCACCGTCTTCAACCGTGGCAAGACCAACGCCGACCTGTTTCCCGGAGCCACGCGTCTGACCGGCGACCGCGACGCCGGCGACCTCTCGGCACTCTCGACGGGGGAGTGGGATGCCGTCATCGACGTCAACGCCTACATCCCGCGACGGGTGCGCGAAGCCATCGAGGCCCTCGATGGGCGGGTCGGCCACTACACGTTCGTGTCGACGGTCTCGGTCTACGAAGCGGCGCCGTCCGGACCGCTCACCGAAGAGTCGCCGCTCGGAGTGATCGATGATCCTTCGACCGAGGAGGTCACGGGCGAGAGCTACGGGCCGCTCAAGGTCTTGTGCGAGGGCGTCGTTCGGGATGCCTTCCCCGAGCACTCCACGATCATCCGCCCCGGCATCGTCGCCGGCCCCCACGACCCGACCGACCGCTTCACCTACTGGGTGCGTCGTGCCGCGCAAGGCGGGGAGATGGCGGTCCCCGGCCGGCCCGATCAGCCCGTGCAGGTGGTGCACGGACGCGACCAGGGCGACTTTGTGGTCAAGGCGACCGCTGCGGGTCTCGACGGTGCGTTCAACACCGTCGGGCCGAGCGAGCCGATGACCCTGCGTTCGATGGTCGAGGCCTGCGTCGAGGCTGCGGGATTGGACACCGAACTCGTCTGGGTCGACGAGGCGATCGTGGCCAAACAGAAGGCCGCCTTCCCGCTCTACCTCAACTCGCGGGCGAACATCGATGGGCTGTTCCTGGCCTCGTCGGCCAAGGCCGAAGCCGCCGGCTTCCGCAACCGCCCCATCCTCGAGACCGTCGCTGACACCCTCGCTTGGGACCGCACCCGCGACCAGTCCTCCATGGCCCCCGGCACCCTCACCGCCGACGCCGAAGCCTCCCTCCTCGCCGCCCGTCAGAGGTAGTGGCCGGGGGCGGTCGTGGCGTGGTCGGTGGCGATGGTCTCGATGTCGCCGCGAGCCCAATAGAGCTCGGCCAGGGTGAGGTGGTCGCCGGTGGCGCCGCCGGCGCCGAGCCAGTCGGTGGCCTCGCGATTGGTGAAGGGACGGAACTGCACGTCGGCGAGGCAGCGTCCGGGGCGAACGACGGCGGGGTGCAGGGCCCGCATCGGCTCGTTGGTGGTGATGAGCAGCAGCACTCGTAATCCGTGTCCGAGGATGCCGTCGGTGAGGTTGAGCAGGCGGCCGAGGGACGCGCCGGCTTCCTGGCGGGCGTCCGCCCGGATGAGCTCGTCGGCATCCTCGACCACGAGCACCTTCCACCGGGTGCCGGCGGCCAGCCGAGGATCCCATGCGTCCTCCTCGGCCACCACGTGCATGAGGTAGTCGGGTCCGCCGAAGAAGGCTTCGGGATCGAGTACGAAGTGGACGTCGGCCCACGACTGCCACTGGTGGGCCAGCGCCCGGATGGCGGTGGTCTTGCCGGTGCCGGGGTCGCCGTACCAGAGCAAGAGGCGACCGCCGGTCGACGGCGCCTCCGGCATCGCCATCAGTCGGGCCAGAGGTTCACGCACGTCGCCCGGATAATTCCGCTCGATGGCCGACCAGCGGGGCGCGTCGACCCAGCGGCGGTGGCGCACCGGGCTGCCGCCCGTTCCCGCCGTCCAGAGGGTGAGCCTCGCTTGGGCGTCCGTCCGTTCGGGGGGAGGCACGGCGCCCCGGATCTGTTCGAGTACCTCGTCGGCCACGGCGGCCGTCTCAGCTGTCACCAGCACCTGCACCTCGGGCCGCCGGCGCACCAACACGAGGTGGGCCTGCCACCCCTCGCCGGCCACGATCTGCTGGCGGTCACCGTTGTCCTGCACGAGCTCGCGCAGGATCTCGCCGCCCTGTGGAATCAGGCCAAGTAACGAGTCGACGTCGCCGAGAAAGGCTTGCCGCGCGAACGGGTGCTCGCCGACCACGAACGGCAGCGTGGCCAGATCCATCAGCCGCGGTGCCAGACCCCGATCGCTGAGCGGCCAGACGATCTGGGGCAGGGGCAGAGGGCTCGACACGGCCGGATCGTAGGTTGTGTGGTCATGAGCGAGCGTGCGAGAGAAGCAACATGACCGGCATCTGCGAAGGACGGGTCGTGATCGTCACGGGGGCCGGGCGAGGCATCGGGCGGGAAGAGGCCCTCCTCTTCGCCGCCGAGGGAGCCAAGGTTGTCGTCAACGACTTCGGCGTCGATCTCGACGGCGGCGGCGCCAAGAGCGAAGTGGCCGAGGCGGTGGTGGCGGAGATTGTCGCCATGGGCGGTGAGGCGGTCGCCAACGGTGAGGACGTGGCCGACTGGGAAGGTTCCCAGCGGTTGATCAACCTGGCCGTGGAGACGTTCGGCGGGCTTGACGTGCTGGTCAATAACGCCGGCATCCTGCGCGACCGCATGCTCGTGAACATGACCGAGGAAGAGTGGGACGCGGTCATTCGCGTCCACCTCAAGGGCACCTTTTGCACGACCCGGTGGGCGGCGGCCTACTGGCGCGAGCGGGTGAAGGCGGGGGAGACGAACGATGCCCGGGTGATCAACACGTCATCCGGGTCGGGCCTCTACGGCAATCCCGGCCAGAGCAACTACGGGGCGGCCAAGTCGGGCATCGCCTCGTTCGGCGTGATCGTGGCCAAGGAGCTCGGCCGCTATGGCGTCACCGTCAACGCCATCGCCCCCGGCGCCCGCACGCGAATGACGCTGAGCGTCCCCCGCCCCGGTGCTGCGGCGCCGGCGGAGGTCGCGGCCGACGAGTTCGACCGGCGCGATCCTGCAAACGTGGCCCCGTTGGTGGTGTGGCTCGGCAGCCCCGGCTCCGCCGCCGTCACCGGCCAGACCTTCAACGTGGCCGGCGGCATGATCGGCGTCGCCGAGGGTTGGCGTCGCGGCCCGTCACAGGACAAAGGCGACCGCTGGTCGCCGGCCGAGGTGGGCGATGTCGTCCCCAAGCTGCTGTCGCAGGTCGCGACCTGACCAGGGGCCTCCTCTCGATCAGGCGCTGACGCCGGATTCCGTCGGTCGGTCTTTGACCCGTCCTGCATCGGACGGGTCGGCGATGCCGGCGTCCTCGTAGATGGCGTCGGAGATGGCGGCGAGGCGGAGGTAGTGCTTCTCCGTACCCGGCATGCCGTTGGTCTGCATGGCCACGACGAGGCCGTGCTCGGGGTCGGCGTAGGCGATGGAGGACTGGGCGCCACCGTGGCCGAAGACCCGGCGCGACGAGTGACGGCCATGGGAGCTCGAGTCGATCCCGAAGCCGAGTCCCCAGTCGAGGACCATGCCGAAGGTCTTGTCGAAGATGCCGACGCGGTGGCGGGCGGTGATGGCTTCGACGGCCTGCGGGCTGAGAATGCGCACGCCGTCTCGTTCGCCTCCGCCGGCGAGCATCTCGTACATCCGAGCAAGTTGCCGCATGGGGCCGCGGCCGCCGCCGCCGGGCGAACAGCGGGTGAGCGAGCCGAGGGAATCGAGC
>JBKJLU010000264.1:0-6835 GCA_046596815.1 Acidimicrobiales bacterium
TCGAGGTGTACCTGATCCCGACCGAGCCCGGGGTGTACGAGCTCGTGTGCGAGATCGAAGGTCACTTCGAGGCGGGGATGTTCGGCACGATCACCGTGTCACCAGCGGCCTGAGCTCGCCGCCTGGACCGTCTGGGCCGACAAGGTCGTCACCTTCTGAACGGAGCCATGTCATGGCAGATCGCACCATCGCCATCCTCGGAGGTGGCACCGGCGGGCTGGTCACCGCCCGTCGGCTGCGGCGCACACTCGACCCGGGCGACCGGGTCGTGCTCGTCGACCGGGACGCCACCTTCCGGTTCGCGCCCTCATTCCTCTGGGTCATGACCGGCGCCCGCCGGGAGGCCCAGGTCAGCACGGACCGGCGCCGCCTGCGCCGCGCCGGGATCGAAGTCCTCCAAGCCGACGTGCTGGAGATCGACCCCACCCACCACAAGGTGAAGACCTCCGAAAGTGAGGTGTCCTTCGACCGGCTGGTGATCGCCCTCGGCGCCGAGCTCGCGCCCGACGTCCTCCCCGGCTTCGCCGAGGCGGCACACAACGTCTACACCCTCGAGGGCGCGGCGTCGGCCGGCGCCGCGCTCGGCCGCTTCGACGGTGGCCGGGTCGCAGTTGTCGTGTCCCGCCTGCCCTACAAATGCCCGGCCGCTCCGTATGAGACGGCGTTTCTCGCCGAGGCGCTCCTTCGCCGGCGGGGCGTGCGCGACCACGTGACCGTCGACGTCTACACGCCCGAGCCCTATCCAATGCCCACCGCCGGACCGGTGCTCGGCCATGCGCTCGCCGCCATGCTCGCCGACCGCGGCATCACCCTGCACCCCGAGCACACGGTCGAACGGATCGACCCCACCGCTCGGGAGCTGGTGCTGGGTAACGGCGAACGGGCCGGCTACGACCTGCTGCTCGGCGTCCCGCCGCACCGCGCCCCCGAGGTTCTGCGGGCCAGTGGGCTGGCCACCGAGACCGGCTTCGTGCCGGTCGACCGCGCCACGCTCGCCACGAGCGCTGAGGACATCTGGGCGATCGGTGACGCCACGACGATCCCGATCGCGGGCGGGAAGTTCCTCCCCAAGGCCGGGGTGTTCGCCGAGGCCGAAGCGGACGTCGTTGCCGCCAACATCGCCGCCGAGCTGACCGGCAAGACGCCCGCGGCCCGCTTCGACGGGAAGGGCGGCTGCTTCGTCGAGCTCGGCGACGGGCGCGCCGCGTTCGCCACCGGCGACTTCTACGCGGCGGACGCTCCGGCGATCGCGCTGCGCCGACCCGGACGGCGCTGGCACGCCGCCAAGGTCGGCTTCGAGAAGTACTGGCTGCGGCGATGGGCCTGACCGCGCCGTCGCCAACACCTCCCACCATCTCGGGCGGTCCCGCCGCGCCAACCGCCGTTCCCCCACCGGTCGCAGCCGAGTCAAAGACCCAGTCGGGAGGCTGGTCGTCATGAAGAGAACGGTGGCACCGTCTGCCTCCCGTAGTTGCGCCGACATCCCCGCCAAATTGCGTGGCGTCACGCTACGCCAGGTGCGCGACGCCATCTCCCCGGGCTGTTATGAACGCTCTGCGGGCCGAGTGTTCGGCGCCCTCGCCTTCGATGCGGTGGTGTATTTGGCGGCCATGGCCGGGGTTTTTCTCTTGCCGGCGCCTTGGGCCGTAGCCTTCGGGGTGCTCGCCGGGTGCGGGGTGGCGATGCTGTTCGTGTGGGGCCACGACGCCGCCCACGGTGCGCTCTTCGCCAGCAAAGGTTGGTCGGAAGTACTCGGCACCCTTGCGATGCTCCCGTCGCTGCACATGTACCGCCTTTGGGCGTTCGGGCACAACAAGGTGCACCACGGGTTCACGAGCCTGAGCACCATCGACTGGATCTGGCGACCCATGACCCCGGGCGAATATCGGGCCGCGCCGCGGTGGCGCCGCTGCGTGTACCGCCTCGAACGGCATCCCGCAACGTGCGCTCTGCATTACCTGCTGCGGGTGTGGTGGCCGGGCATGGTGACGTTCCGGCCCGATCCCCGGGCGAGGCGTACCCGCGGGTTCCAGACGAGCCGGCTCGGCGTGGCCGTCTTCGCGGCGGGGTTTTCGGTGGTCGCCTTCCGCTACGCCGGAGGCTGGGTAGGAGTGCTCGCCGCCGTCGTCGTGCCCTTCGTCGTGTTCAGCTACTTCATCGCCCTGTTCGTCTACTTGCACCACACCCATCCCGACGTGGCGTTCTTCGCAGATCGGCGGGAGTGGAGCGCGACGGTCGGCCAGGTTGGGTGCAGCACGGTGGTGCGGTGCAGCCGTCCCGCAGAGTGGTTGACCCACAACATCTTGGTGCACACCCCCCACCACGTTGATACGAGAATCCCCTTTTACAACTTGCGGAGGGCCTACGACGACCTTCGGCCGGCCTATGGCCACATCATCGTCGAGTACCGCTTCCGGTGGGCGACGGTGCGCTCGATCTTCGCCGCTTGCCAGCTCTTCGACTTCGACACCAAGACCTGGTCGCGGTTTTCTGACGCCGGCTGACTCGGGCCGCGCCCGGAGGCCAGAGCCGCCTACCTCACCAAGTTGGGGCCGCCGACAACGGGCCCGCCCGATAGCTCGTGCTACGGCTGCTCGGGCCGGTCCTGGCGTTGGATCCGCCGGCCGGTGACCTCGGTTGGCACGATGCGAATCCAGTGGGGCTTCGCGCCGAGCGCCCAGAAGCGCAACGGCAGCCCAGCCGCTTCGCGGAGCTCCTCAGCCGAGGACAGCTCCACCGCCCGGCCCTTCACCAGCACGCTCCAGCCGGTTTGGTCGTGAAGGTCGAGCCCGTCGACCTCGTAGCAGACCGAAGGGCTGCGGTCGAGACCCCGCAGCTTGCTGCCGGGATCGGTGCGGAACACGATCGTCCGGCCGTCGACGACGTGGTTGACCGGGTAGATCTCGGGCGCGCTGTCGACAAGGACGCCGATGCGTCCCACCGGGTGCTGCGCGAGGAGTTTCCAGCACTCGGGCGGGCTGAGGTGCTCCAGCCAGGTGCGGCTGTCGATGACGTCCATGGTGTTGCCCTCCTGGCAGCCGACGTCGTTCTCCGAAGGAATGTCGGGCCAGACGGCGACCACCTCACCGACGCGCCCGATCGGGAGACGCAGCATGGTCGACGTTTCGTCTCATCGCTGCCATCGTCCCCGGAGCGGTTGGGCATCGGTAGGGCCGAACGTCACTTCGCGGTCGAGCTGCGGTGCGGACGGTTCGTGGCGCGACGCGGGACCTTTGGCCCTGCCGACGGCTCGGTCGAGGGTCGATGATCAGCACCGTGGAAGTCGACCGCAACGGGCTCGAGGTACTCGAGCGGGTGGAGTGCCTCCGGCTGCTTGGGGGCGCGACCCTGGGCCGCGTGGGTGTCACCTCGGGTGCCCTACCGGCCGTGTTACCCGTCAACTTCTGGCTCGATTGCGATCGCATTTTGATCCGCACCGGCGAGGGCTCCAAGCTCGACGCCGCCACGCGCAACGCGGTGGTCGCCTTCGAGGTCGACGATTTCGACCGCTGGTACCACTCCGGGTGGAGCGTGGTCGTCACCGGCGTGGCCCGCGAGGTGACCGACCCCGACGAGCTCGCCGCGCTCGGCAACGCGCCGCTCGCCCGCTGGGCCCCGCGGGGCAACGGGCGCCTCGTCGCCATCGCCACCGACAGGATCTCAGGCCGGCGGATCGTCGCCAGCCAGCCCCGACGATGAGGTGGCCCGGTCGAGTGTCACGGCCACCTCGCTGGCGAAAGGTTGTGGAGGTCTCATGTCCGGGTGGAGTGCCGGGCCCTGGGCGAGACGATGGCGACGACGACACCGCGCGCGAACACGACTGACCGCCAATTCGCTGGCGCAGGCGCTCGCTGAGCGCCGCCGCCCCACCTGATCCTCGATCCGGATAATTACACCGAGACCGAACACCGACGCCGCGGTGGTGGCCGGGGTCGTCCCACAGGCGGAAGGGCCCTCGAGGTCACCGTCATGGAAGACGCGCACGTGCCACATCGCCACCCGTTCAGTCCTCGTCTGCCAGCACGTTGTCGTACCGCTTCAGCATCATGTCGAAGGCGTCCCGACCGGCGGCCACGGCATCCATCCATGAGGTGAGCTTCTGGTGCCCGGCCTCGGTGACGGCATACACGTGACGCGCCGAACCAGCGCTCGACGACGCGTCCCACGACCGCAACAATCCGTCGCCCTCCAATTCGCCGAGCGCCCGGTAAATGCTCGGACGGTCGGCTGGCCCGAAGCCGAGGCGAAGCACCGCGTCCATGAGCCGGTAGCCGTGTCGGGGCTCTTCGGCAAGCAGGAGCAACAAGGCGGGGTAGAGGAAGTGGCGCGGTGCCGTGAGCTCGAATCGGCAACGTCCGGCTTCGTCTCCGACTAGTTCCATCGCACCCCCGGGCACACGACTGCTGTTCGCCGCGAGGCGAACGCGTACCATCCCACATCTGGTCGATGCCCGCGGCGCGAGGGCGAAGACGACGATGTTGCGGCCGCCGGGACATAGGTGGGAATCGCACCCATTTACGGCGCGACGTGGATCTGGCACGGTAGCGAGGAGTAGGCCCTCCGCCTGCGCCGGAGGTCTGTCTGACCGTGCCCGCACCCACGCCAGCGCCGCCTGACGAGACCGTCATCCACGTGTTGTGGCTCAACGCCGGGCTGAGCTGTGACGGCGACTCGGTCGCACTGACGGGAGCGACGCAACCCAGCATCGAAGAGATCGCACTCGGTGCACTGCCGGGTTTGCCAAGGATTGCCCTCCACTGGCCACTGATCGACTTCGAGTGCGGGCCCGTCGGCGGTGCCGACGACTTCCTCGAGTGGTTCTTCAAGGCCGACCGGGGCGAGCTCGAGCCGTTCGTTCTGGTCGTCGAGGGCTCGATCCCCAACGAGGCCATCAAGCGGGAGGGCTACTGGTGCGGGTTCGGGAACGACCCCGAGACCGACCAGCCGATGACGACGAGCGAGTGGCTCGACCGCCTGACGCCGAAGGCCCTCGCCGTGCTCGCTGTGGGCACATGCGCCACGTACGGCGGTATACACGCCATGGCCGGGAACCCGACGGGGGCGATGGGCGTACCCGACTACCTGGGCTGGGACTGGCGCTCGAAGGCCGGCATCCCGATCGTGTGCGTCCCGGGCTGCCCGGTGCAAGGGGACAACCTGTCCGAGACGATCCTCTACCTGCTCTACCAGGCGACCGGGCAGGCCCCGATGATCCCGCTCGACGACGCTCTCCGACCCCAGTGGCTGTTCGGCGCCACGGTGCACGAGGGGTGCGACCGCGCCGGGTACTACGAACAGGGCGACTTCGCGACCGAGTACGGATCGCCGAAGTGCATCGTGAAGCTCGGTTGCTGGGGGCCTGTCGTCAACTGCAACGTCCCGAAGCGGGGGTGGATCAACGGCGTGGGCGGCTGCCCCAACGTCGGCGGCATCTGCATCGGGTGCACGATGCCGGGCTTCCCCGACAAGTTCATGCCCTTCATGGACGAACCACCGGGCGCACGGGTGTCGACGGCGGCCACCGGTCTGTACGGCTCTGCCATCCGCAGTCTGCGAAAGCTGACGACCAAGACCCTGAATCAGGAACCGAAGTGGCGATCGAAGGGGGACGCGCTCACGTCCGGGCACCAGAAGACCTGGGACTGATCGATGCCCCTGAACCGAACCGTTGGCGCTGATGGACTCGTCGACATGGCGTGGGACCCGATCACCCGCATCGTCGGGAGTCTCGGGATCTACACCAAGATCGACTTTGGCAGGGGCATCGTTGCCGAGTGCCAGAGCACGTCGTCGATCTTCCGCGGCTACAGCATCTTCATGAAGGGCAAGGATCCTCGCGACGCCCATTTCATCACCAGTCGCATCTGCGGCATCTGCGGCGACAATCATGCCGTCTGCTCGTGCTACGCCCAGCAGATGGCGTACAAGGTCCGGCCGCCGAACCTCGGCGAGTGGATCGTCAACCTCGGCGAGGCGGCCGAGTACATGTTCGACCACAACATCTTCCAGGAGAACCTGGTCGGCGTCGACTACTGCGAGAAGATGGTCGCCGAGACCAACCCCGGGGTGCTAGAGCAGGCCAACCGCACGGAGTCGCCACACTTCGCCGACCACGGCTATCGCACCATCGGCGACATCATGCGAGCGCTCAACCCGTTCTCGGGCGAGTTCTACCGCGAGGCACTGCAAGTGTCTCGGTACACGCGGGAGATGTTCTGCCTCATGGAGGGCCGCCACGTGCATCCCTCGACGCTCTACCCGGGCGGCGGGGGTACCACCGCAACGATCCAACTCTTCACCGACTACATCACGCGCCTCATGCGCTACGTGGAGTTCATGAAGAAGGTCGTGCCCCTGCACGACGATCTGTTCGACTTCTTCTACACGGCCATGCCGGGCTACGAGGAGAACGGTCGCCGGCGCATCCTGCTCGGTTGCTGGGGTGCCTTCCAGGATCCCGACGTGTGCAACTTCGAATACAAGGACATGGCCGAGTGGGGTCGGGCCATGTACGTGACGCCCGGTGTGGTGGTGGACGGCAAGCTCGTCACCAACTCCCTGGTGGACATCAACCTCGGCATCCGCATCCTCCTCGGCTCGTCGTACTACGACGACTGGGAGGGCCAGGAGATGTTCGTCGAAAAGGACCCGTTGGGCAACCCGGTCGACCGTCGGCACCCCTGGAACCAGCACACCAACCCGCGGCCGCAGAAGCGCGACCTCGACAACAAGTACAGCTGGGTGATGTCACCGCGCTGGTTCGACGGCAAGGACTACCTCGCCCTCGACACCGGGGGTGGCCCGCTGGCCAGGCTCTGGTCCACGGCGCTCGCCG
>JBKJLU010000337.1:0-7397 GCA_046596815.1 Acidimicrobiales bacterium
GCGTCGTCGGCCACCGCCAGACGGATCTCCAAGCCTTCGGGCGGAGTCGGCAACATGCGCGCCCGCACGATGCGATGCGGCTCGTCGGGCTCGACCCAACAGGTGACCGTCCACGACTTGCCGTCCGCCCCACTGAGCACGGCCGTCGCCTCATTCGGCCCCGCCGAGCTCTCGCGTTCCACGGCGAGCGGACGGGAGGGCGCGTGGCGACCGTCGCGGAAGAACTCGAGCTCTCGCTCGTACGACCAGTCACCACTCCAGGCGGAGATGTCGTAGGCGCGCTCGATGTCCGCGACCTCAACGCCCGACGGCTCGGCAAGGGCCGCCGCCAGCCAGCGGACCCTGCGGAGGGCGGGGAGATCGTCGTTCAACGCGCTGATGGGGTCACTTCCTCGAGGTCGGGACCAGGGTCGAACACCTGGCGGGCGTGCAGCGTTCGGTACGACCCGCCGAGCGCGATGAGATCGTGATGGCTACCGCTCTCGACGATGCGGCCCTGGTCGAGCACGTAGATGCGGTCGGCCGAGCGAATGGTCGACAGGCGGTGGGCCACGATGACGACGGTGCGGCCTTCCATGAGCGCCTCGAGACTGTTGAGAAAGCCGGCCTCGGTGTTGGCGTCGAGGGCCGAAGTCGGCTCGTCGAGGAGGAGGATTGGTGCGTCCTTGAGGAACGCCCGAGCGATCGAGATCCGCTGTTGTTGCCCGACGGACAATTTCACACCGCGCTCGCCCACGGAGGTGTCATAACCCTCGGGGAGGGTGGCGATGAAGTCGTGGGCCTGCGCAGCCCTGGCCGCCATCTCGACCTCTTCGTCGCTGGCCGCCAGCCGGCCGTAGCGAATGTTGTCTCGGATCGATGACGAGAACAGGAGGGGCTCCTGGGACACGAGGCTGACCTGAGCGCGTAGGGAGACCAGGGTGACGTCGCGGACATCCGTACCGTCGACGGTGAGGGCGCCACTGGTGACGTCGTAGAGGCGCGGAACGAGGTTCAGCACGGAGGTCTTCCCCGAGCCGGTCTCCCCCACCAGAGCCACCTTCTCTCCACGGCGAACCACGAGGTCGAGTCCGTCGAGTGCGACCCGCCCCTCGTCGTGAACAAGGCCCACACCGGTGAGCCGGATCTCGGAAGCGAATGGACGCAACTTCTCCGCTCCCGGCTTCTCGGTGATGTCAGGGACCGTGTCGAGGACCTGGAAGGCGCGACCGACGCCCACCACGGCGTCCTGGAAGGGTCCGAACACGAACATGATCTGGTTCATCAATTGGTAGATGGCCTGCATGTAGGTGACGAAGACCCACAGCGACCCAACCGTCACCTCACCGCTGATCACCCGCCGAGACGCCGCCCACAGAACTCCGGCGGTGGCGATGCCGGTGATGCTGACCGTCGCGATGTTGAGCGCCTGCTCGGCCCACCGGAACCGCAATTGCGCCCGGACGAAGCGCAGGCTGATCGACTCGAGCCGCTCGCGTTCTTGTTCGTCATCGCCGAAGACCTGGACGGCCCGGATCGCACCCATCGTCTGCTCGATGTGTGACGTCAACCCGCCCATGTGCTCGCGACTGGTCTGGGAGGCCGACTGGATGCGGCGGGCCAGCATGCGAATGGTCAACGCCAACGCGGGGACGACGAGGAGCGCCACGACCGTCAGGAGCGGATCGAGCAGGGCCATGAACACGGCCATGAGCAAGATCCGGAAGGCCAAGGTGATCCACGTTCCAAAGCCGAAGATCATGACCTCTTGGATGGACCGGGCGTCGTTGATCGACCGAAAGATCAGCTCACCGACCGACGTGTTGGCGAAGTAGCGAAGCGACAGCGTCCGGAGGTGGCTGACCAGCCTCGACCGGAGTGTGTGGATCATGAAGAGCGCCGTGCGAGCGATGACGAAGAACGACGCGCCGTTGGCCGTCACCTGGGCGATGGACACGACGACGTAGGCCGCCGCCAACCCGGCCGCTGCCGAGAGCTTGTCGTCGGTCGTCTCGGTGGCCACTGCCCCGAACGGACCGAGATCGAGCCGGTCGCTGATGAGGACGCCGTCGATGAGCAGCTTGACCGGGAACGGCAACAGTACGAAGAACAAGGTCGAGAGCGCCGACAGTCCGAGGCCCAGCGCGACCCCTCCACGGAACTCGGCGACAAAGCCGGCGATCCGCCGGTAGACGCCGGTGAGCGGCGGCCGCTCGCGGATCGGCCCCTCAGAATTGAACGCCGCGCCCACTACCAGTAGGCCAGGTCGGTGTAGGGGCGGGTGGGATGCACCTCGACCCGCAGCGTCTCGTCGTTGAAGCCCATGCAGCGCAGGGCCCGAGTCTCCGTCGACGGGCGCAGATCGGCGAGCGCCTCGAGGACATCGGGGGCGAACTCGAGGGGCGCCAACATCTGGTTGCGGCCGAGCTCGGCCGTGCGGCCGAGGAAGTGGCGAATGAGGGCCGCCATGGCGTCGGCTTGTCCACCGCGGTATCCCCAGTCGAGAAGAGCGGAGGCGGTAACCGTGCGGTGCTCACCCGTGGTGGCGTTCGACCACACCTCCCGCACGTCGCGTCCGCGGTCCCAGAGTCCGCCGCAGGCGACGATGGTGCCGTCGCCGTCTTCGGCGACCCGATAGTCGTCCCAGCCGTAGACCCGGGGGATGAACGCCGGCTTCGGACCCCACGAGGGATCGTCGAGGCGGGACTCGAGGAAGTCGAGGGTGTAGGGGCGGAACAGGTCGAGGCCGGCGTGGGTCGCATTGACGAGTTCGATGCACCGAGGCAGGTCGTCGGGACGCGCCGGGCGAATCCGCCAACGCGACTCGGCCACCGGCGCGCCACGGTCATCGGGCGGGAACAGGTGAACCGAGGCGCTGAGGCCGTCGACCTTGTTGTCGCGCGATTCGGCAGCCGTGCGCATCATGTCGAGCCAGCCCTGGGACGCGTTCCCGATGCGCTCGTACCAGTAGGTGACCGGACCGAACCATGCCGTGCCCGGCCCGGCGGCGCTCTGCAAGACGCGCGACAGGCCGTACCCTCGGAACTCCTCGCGCACGCGCCACGCCGACATGAAGTGCAGGGCGATGCGCTCGTCGCCGACGAACGAGTTGCGACAGGCGTGGGCGCCGGCAGCCAGGAAGACGCCTCGACACTCCACGACCTGGAGGTTGGGGTGCTCTTGCAGGCGGAACTGGGCGAAGGGATTCGGCCCCCGCTCGACCACCAGCCGCCAATCACCGACCGACTCGGCGGCGTTGGCATAGAGGTCGGCCAGCGCCTCGCCGTCGCGCCACGTCGCCTCCCGTACCCGCAGCGCGCCATCGAAGAGCTGCGCCAGGACACCGAGCTGGCCGGCGATCTCCTGCGGAGAAGTCCGCGGGTTCCTGAGCCAGAGCTCGATGTCAGATCGTTGGACCCGCAGTTCGACCGCCCGCTCGAGCAGACCTTCCGGCCATCCTCGCTCCAATGCTTCTTCTGCAAGGTCGGCCGGCACCTGGGGCACGGCGCGGATCAGGGGATGGTCGTCGATCGACCGCTGCCGGTGCGTCGAGCCTTCAGTGACAGCCACGGGTCCCCCTCCCGGCGGGCCGGCGACCCGAGACCTCGACGGTACCGGGTCGACCCGGGCGGATGCCCTCGTATTTCCCCGGTGGATCGCCGTTAGTAGCGAAGCGCCAACGCGAGCCTTCCCCGGGATGCAAGGGAGCCGTCGGGAACGATGGTGGCCCGTCCGCCCTTGGCCAGAACGATCTCGATGATCTCATCGACGATGTCGTCGACGACCTCAGGGTGGGTGATGTCCGCGGCGGCGGTGAGGTCGTGGCTTTGGAGGTTGATGCGGGCGGAGTAGCAGAAGTTCTCCTCTACGACGACGTGTGCGCCGCGACCGAGGTTGGCGTGAACCCAGGCCTGGCCGACACCGATGGCGGAGCGGCGCGCCCCTGCCGCCCGATCGAGTTCGGCGAAGGCCTCTCGGTGGCGCTGGTCGAACATGTCGGTGACAGACGGCCAGATCGCCTGCTCGAGCTCGACGGTAGAGCGCCGCTCAAAGGCCCCGGAAAGCGTGCCTGTGAGATTGGCGCGGTAGCGGGAGCTCTGGGCGAACAACGAAAGTCGCCGGCCCGTGCCGACCGCGAGCAGGGGAAGGTGTGCGTCGAGGTGCCCCGCCAGCGCGACATCGACGGCGCGAAGGTACCGACGAAGGCTTGCGTCGCGTCGCTCCGAACGGTCGACACCGAAACGGCTTGGATGGGGGCGGACGTCCGGGTCGTCGAAGAGCGGAAAGCGATCCGTGGTGACCTCGGTCAAGCAGGCGCCGACGCCGATGTACAGGCGGGCGGTGTCCCCGAGGACGAGCACTCGGTAGTGCGGACTCCGGAGCAGGGCGTGGACGAGGTCACGGGTGGCGAACGTCTCGTCGACCACCGCGCGATTCCTCACCGTCACCGGCAACGCCACGGTGGCGGCGAAGTCCTTGGTCGCGAAGAGGGCGAGAGCCTGATGGCGGTTACCGACCTCAGCGGTAGCGGCCGCTCTGGTCAGTGCATCGAGGAGCGGCTCGACGGTTGGCCGGGTGAACTCGGCGAGCAGGCGGGACTCGGCCTTCTCGATCAGTCCGGCCAGTTGCAACCGGTCCCTCGCTCGGTCGGAACCGCTGGACATGAGGATGGACACGGCCGGGTAGCTGCGAAACGCTTGGATGCGGGCCACGGTGGCTGGATCGAGCGGAAGGGAACTCGCCGCGCAGGTACTTCCGACGTCGAGCGGCACCGTCAAGAGGTTCATACCTCCGACGATGGGCTTCATCGTCTCAGCAATCAAGGTACGGATCGCGCCGTGGCCGGGCCGTACTTGTTGCTGAACATCGGAGGTATACGTCAGATGTCCCCGAGCATCCGTCTCGCTCGCACGGCCAACTCGAGCACGAAGCGCCCTTCGGGTTCGTCGGCCGCGTGACCGGTGAGCTGGGCGATACGTTCGAGCCGGTAGACGACGGCGCGCGGGCTGAGGTGAAGGCGGCGGGCGGTGCCCGATACGTTGCCGGATTCCGCAAAGTACGCGTCGAGCGTTGCGATCAACGGTTCGGGGCCCCCTCGGGCACGGTCGAGCGGGCCGAGCACAGCCCGCACCATCTCGGCGACCGTGGGCGGGTCGAGGGCGAGCACCCGGTACGGCAACAAGGTCTCGAATCGGATGATCGGGTCGGCGAGGCCGAGCCGACGAGCCAGCGTCAGCGCCTCACGGGCCTCGTCGTAGGACCGCACCAGGCCTCCCGGCCCGGCGTAGGGCCGTCCCACTCCGACCTGCCAGGACCCCTCGCCGCCGTCTTGGAGGGTGCGGGCCAGGTCGGTGGCCGGCTCCGTGGCCGTGACTGGGAGCACACAGACGAGGGCACCATCTTTGGTGGCCACGACGACGTCACGCCCGCCGAAGGTCGCCAGCACATGGGACTCCACGCGGGCGTGCACCGGGCCGGCGTCCACCAGCACCCGATGGGTGCGGGCCACGGTCACGAGGTGGGTGCCGGCCAGATTGAAGCCGAACCGGGCAGCTCGCTCCCCCACCAGCTCCGGGTAGCCGCCGCCGGTGAGCAGGTCGTCGATGAACTCGCGTCGCATCGTCTCCTCGCGTCGCACGCTCTGACGCTGGGCGTGTTCGTGGCCTTCGGCCAGTGCCTCGGCGGCGTCGTCAGCAGTGCGGAACAATCCACCCGCTGCCGCTGCCACCACTGAAGCGCTGGCGTTGTTGGCTCGACTGGTGATGTCGTCCCACAGGCGCCACAACGCACTCAGATACAGGTCGAGCAACGACGAGAGCGCGATCCCTTGGTCGGCCGCGCTCTGTCCCATCTGACGACAGATGTCCAAGTCGACCCGCCCGATTCGACGACCAAGGACGACGGCTTCTATGGCTGCGTCCAAGTACCCGGCGAGCAGGGCACGATCGACGCCCGCATCGCGGGCCGCCTTGGCCGAGATCCGGTCGCTGGTGCGGCCTCGCGAGGGCGCCACCAGGGCCTCGATCTGAGCCGCCTGAGTGGTCATAGAGCACCAGTCTGCCCGGCTCCCATCGTTTCTGAGGTTCGGAAAGCGTAAGTCGAGTTTCCTGCCCGGAATTACGTCTTGTCTGCAGCCTTCAAGTACTCCACGCTGGCTTCCACATGACCAGCCTGACCGCCGTCCCGCTCACCGCCGTCGTTGCCGACGCGGACAAGAGCTTTGCCAACTTCGACGTACCCGTCTGGGCGTGGTTCGTCCTCGTGGGCGCCATCGTGCTCATGCTGGTCGTCGACCTCTTGCTCGTGCACCGCACGGCCCACGTGATCAGCATCAAAGAAGCGGCGATCGAATCTGCGGTGTGGGTCTCGCTCGGCCTCAGCTTCGGGCTGGTGCTCCTGATCTGGCAAGGCGGTCAGGCCGGTGGCGAGTACTACGCCGGCTTCCTGATCGAGAAGAGCCTCTCGATCGACAACGTCTTCGTCTGGGCGGTCATCTTCTCGTTCTTCGGCGTACGCCGTGAGTACCAGTTCAGGGTGCTCTTCTGGGGGATTTTCGGTGCACTCGTCCTGCGGGGCATCTTCATCTTCGCCGGCGTGACGCTCATCGAGCGCTTCGAGTGGATCCTCTACGTCTTCGGCGCCTTTCTCCTTTACACCGCACTCAAGATCGCCCGCCACGACGAATCCAAACAGGTGGACTACAACAACAACGTCGCCATGCGCATCGTGCGGCGCTGCGTCCCCACCACCAGCCGCTTCGACGGCCAGAAACTCTTCACGCGCGAGAACGGGAAGCGGGTGGCTACACCGCTGTTCGCCGTGCTCATCCTCATCGAGGCGACAGACGTCGTCTTCGCCGTCGACTCGGTACCCGCCATCCTTGCCGTCAGCCGCGAGCCTTTCATCGTGTTCGCAGCGAACGCCTTCGCCATCCTCGGCTTGCGCTCGCTGTACTTCCTCCTCGGCGGCATGCAAGGCAAGTTCCGTTACCTCAACGTCGGCCTCGGCGTCATCCTCGCCTTCGTCGGCATCAAGATGTTGCTCATCGGCAAGCCGTTCGAGCTGCACATGCCCACGTACGTGTCGCTGAGTGTGATCGCTCTCGTGATCACCGCTGCGGTCGCAACGTCGATGCGTGCCGACCGGCGAGACCACAAGGCAGACGTCGCATCGACGCCACTCTCGTCCGTCTCGGACGACACCCCGGTTCACTGACGATCAGCGGAGACGAAAGGCACCGTCAGTAGCTGAGGATCACGGTCGCTTGGTCGGCACACTTCTCGATGGCGATTCAGTCTCCGCGACTCCGAAGCACAGGTTCTCGCGGCGATGCTCAACACCACGGCAACGGCCACGGTCGAGTTGTGGTTGAGCAAGAAGGGTTCGCGATCCAACCTGATCGAGGCCTTCGTCAAGAT
>JBKJLU010000016.1:0-7104 GCA_046596815.1 Acidimicrobiales bacterium
GTCGGCGGTCGCCGATGCGCTGCCCGACTTCCGCCGCTACCTCAACGCCAAGGCGAAGCTGCTCGGCCACGGCGACGCCGGCCTCCCGTTCTTCGACCTCTTCGCACCGTTGGGCGACGGCGCCCGCCGGGCCTGGGACGAAGCCACCGACGCGGTGACCTCGACCTTCGCCGGCTACTCGCCCCAACTCGAGTCGCTGGCCCGCCGCGCCGTCGACGAGCAGTGGATCGATGCCGAGCCCCGTGACGGCAAGCGCGATGGCGCCTTTTGCATGGGACTCACCGGCGACCGCTCGCTCGTGCTGTTGAACTTCGACGGATCGTTCCGGGCGGTGCAGACCCTGGCCCACGAGCTGGGCCACGCCTATCACAACGTCACCCTGGCCGACCGGACGCCGTTGCAGCGCCAGCTGCCTATGGCGCTGGCCGAGACGGCCAGCATCTTCTGCGAGACGATCATGGTGGCCGACGGGTTGGCAACCGCGGCGCCGGACGAGCGCCTCGTGCTCATCGAAGGTGATCTGCAATCGGCGTGCCAGGTGGTCGTCGACATCCACTCGCGCTTCTTGTTCGAGCGGTCGTTCTGCGAGGCCAGGGCCAAGCGGACGGTATCGAGTGCCGAGGCCTGCCAGCTCATGGCCGACGCCCAGGACGTGACCTATGGCGACGGTCTCTCGATCGGCCATCCGTACATGTGGGCGGCCAAGCCCCACTACTACTCGAGCGCCTTCTACAACTGGCCGTACACGTTCGGCCTGCTCTTCGGGCTCGGTCTCTACGCCCGCTACACCGACGACCCCGAGCAGTTCCGGGGTGGCTACGACGACCTCTTGTCGTCGTGTGGATTGGCATCGGCCGCCGACCTGGCCGCCCGATTCGGCATCGACGTCCGCGCCAAGGCGTTCTGGGCGTCGTCGCTGCGGGTGCTCCAGGATCGCATCGACGAATTCGTTTCCCTGACCGGGGCGTAGACACCGGGGGTGACGGTTAGACTCTCGAAGTGATGTTCGGTGACTGACCTCCGTGATCCGGAAGCGGAACGCACCGACGATCTGCCCAAGTCATCGTGGCGTTCGACGACCTTCGCCGCCCTCGAAGACCCCACGTACCGTCGCCTTTGGATCGGCGGCCTGATCTCTTTTCTGGCCGTCCAGATGGACTTCATCGCGCGCGGCTGGCTGGCGTTCAGGCTCACCGGCAGCAACGCCGGTCTCGGCGCGGTGTATCTCGGCTTCGGCGTCCCCATGTTGTTGCTCACTCCGTGGGGTGGCGTGGCCGCCGACCGCCTCTCGAAGCGCTCGGTGCTGATGGGTTGCCAGAGCCTGCTCGCGGCCTCGTCGGCGATGGTCGCCATCGCCGTCGCCCTCGATGCCCTCACCTATCCGATGCTGATCGGCGCCGCCGTGCTGCAAGGCGCAGGATTCTCGTTCCTCGGTCCGGCCCGTATGGCCTTCACCGGAGAACTCGTGGGGCGCGAGCGTCTCGGCAACGCCGTGGTCCTGCAGCAGATGAGCATGAACGGCACGCGGGTGTTCGGTCCTTCGCTCGCCGGCCTGCTCATTGGCGTCAGCTTCTTCGGCGTCGGCGGCGTCTACGTCATGACGACGTGCCTCATGTTGGCGACGCTGGTCAACACCAGCCGACTCCCCCACGGGCGCCCGCCCGACGGTCGAGTCAACCGCGCACCACTGGCCGAGATGGCCGACGGCGTCCGCTACGTCGCAAGTCGTCGCCCCCTACTCATCCTCGTGCTCACGTCGCTGATCGTGGTGATGTTCGCATTCCCGTACGTCGCCTTCCTCCCGACCATCGCTGACCGGGTCTTCGACGTCGGTTCGACCGGCTACGGCCTACTTTCGGGGGCCAGCGCCGTGGGGGCGCTCGGAGCATCACTGTTCATCGCAGGACGGGCGGGATCGAAGAGCGCGCTGCCCATTCAGATCGGTGCGGGCGTGCTTTTCGGCGCCGGTGTGGCCCTCCTCGGGTTCATCCCGTCGTTCGGGCTCGGCCTCGTCGTCATCGCCGTCGTCGGCGCCGCCTCGTCGGCCTTCCAGTCGCTCAACAACTCACTCGTGCTCGACAGCACCGACGTCGCCTATCACGGGCGCGTCCAGTCGCTCATGATGTTGAGCTTCAGCGGCTTCGGAATGATGGCGCTCCCCTTGGGGGCCATCGCCGACAACGTCGGCATCTCCAAGACCATGCTTGGCATGGGGACGATCGCCATGCTCGCCGTCGTCGTGTCGGCGGTGTTGCGAACGCGTAACCGTCAGCCGTTGGCGGCGGTGTAGGCCTCGCGCACGTCGGCCGAGATGCGACCCTTCTCGCCGACCTTGTAGCCGTTCGACTTCGCCCACTCCCGCACGGCGTTGGCGTCGCTGCCGCCACCGCTGGCGCGGCGCGAACCGCCCGTTGAGCGGGCACTACGCCCAACGACGCGCCGGGCCTTCGACGTCCATCCGTCGAACGCCGCGCTCAGCTCCGCATTGTCCTTGGCGCAGAGGTCGAGCTCCCACTGCTCACGACCCCAACCGAGGGTGACGGAGGTGGCGTCGTCGGCTTGGGCGCCGCACACATCACACGTCACGGTCTCGATGATCTGTCGGTGCCTGGCCACGAAGGGGGAGGTTACGTCAGCACCTCGGCCCCGTCGTGGATGACGAGGATGGTCTCCTCCGATTTGGCGCCGGCCACCGATGGGTTCCAGGCAAAGGCCTGGCCCCGTTGGATCTCGGTGTCGTCGCCTGGCCGGGCGATGACCTCGCGCGAGCGGTACCCGGCCATGCCGCCTTGATGGTGTTGCCTCCACTCGTCGGCGTAACCCGCCTCCGCGTAGAAGCGCCGGCAGTCGTCGAAGGCCGCTCCCAGCGTGCGTCCGGGGCGGGTGGCCTCCGTCCGCATGCGGGTCAAGATCTCGTCGGTTGCCCGTGTCCTTGCGGCCAGGTCGGCGGAGGGAGGAACGAAGTCGACGAAGCGGGTCAGGCTGGCGAACAGTCCGTGGCGCTCGACGCAAGCCACCAGCATCACCCTCGATCCCACCGGCGCCGGTGTGGGGAGGGGATGGCGGAACTTCGCCGTCCGCTCGGATCCGGCCACCAACAACACGGGCGTGGCACCGTCGCGTCGACGCGCGGCCGCTGCAAGGAGTGCCGCGGCTTCGAGTTCAGTCATGTCCGGCCGGACCAAGAGTGAGACCTCGTCGAAGATCGCCTGGGTATCTGTGCCGAGTTGGCGGTACTGCTCGATGGCTTCGGCATCGAGGACGTAGCGCAGAGGCGCGATCTGCGCGGACAGGTCACGCTCGCTTCTCCCGTCCGGCAGATCGCTGGCCGTCGCTCCGCCGTCGACGAGGACTGCCAGCGTGTCGGCCGCCGAGAGATGCCACGGGTGTTCCACGACCTCGAGGTCGAGCGCGACCTGGCGCTCGGCCCGAAGGCGGGGGGCCTCGATGACGTCGGCGAGGATCCACTCCCCCTCCGCCGTGATGACGATCGAAGCAACGCCGCCTTCGTCGCTTTGGTCGACCCGGATATCGAGCCCACCCGTGTACCAGGCGACGTTGGCGGGGCGCCGGAGGACGACGCTTCGGCACCCCACCGAGTCGGCGACGCCGAGCAGGGCTCGACGGCGCTGTTGGCGGCTCAAGCCTTGCGGGCGATGAGCACCGGGATGACCCGGTCGGTCTTGGCCTGGTAGGCGGCGTAAGGCGGGAAGGCGGCGACGCAACGGTCCCACCACTCGGCCTTTTCGTTCCCCGTGATCTCGGTGACGCGCACGGCAAAGGGCTCGGGCCCATCCTGGATCGAGACGTTGTCCGGGTCGGCCACGAGGTTGGCGTACCAGACCGGATCCTTCGGTGCGCCGCCCATCGAAGCGACCAGGGCGTACTCGCCCTCGTGCTCGACCTTCATCAGAGGGATCTTGCGGATCTTCCCGCTGGCTTTCCCCTTCATGGTCACGATGATCACGGGCAGGCCGGTCTCCCGCAACGTGTTGCCTCGGGTGCCGCCGCTGCTCTCGTACTCCTCGACCTGGTCGCGCACCCACTCGGCCGGGCTTGGTCCGTACTCGCCCTCGAGCGTCATTGGCGCGGATTCTCGTCGGCCAGCATGCCGCCGACCTTACCGCTGTGACTACGTGTCATCGCTCGGCGGAATCTCTCCGAGATCCTCCTCTTGCCGGGGCCTCGGACAGCCGATGAATCCAGGGATGACCGAGCGGGCGATGGCGGCGTGGGTGGAGGAGAACCCCAACGCCGTGGTGGCCGCCCTCGGGCCCGACGGAAGCCTGGTGCCGGTACCGGAGTCCCTGCCCATCGCCGGGAACGCAGGCTTCGGCGGCATGGGCCGATCCGGGATCGAGATGGTGGTCGCCGCCGATCAGTTGCTGGTGATCGACGCGTGGACGAGGGCGGCCACCGAATCGATCGTGCCGATCGAGGTGCACCTGCTCGCCGATCCCGAGCACACGGCGTCGGTGCACTTCTTCGACGTTCGGGCTGACCACGGCATCCACGTCATCGTTGTCGTCGCCCGGGATCCTGAGGGCCTTCGTGTCTGGATGGAATCGGCAGGTGAGCGCCCGAGCCGCGTCGCCCATATCGAACGCGACGCCGTTGCCGTCATCCTCAACGTCGACGCCGGGGCCAAGGCTGTGCTCGGGTGGGAGCCCGAAGACCTCATCGGTCGACGCACCATCGACTTCATCCACCCGGAAGACACCGAGCGCGCCATCGAGAGTTGGATGGAGATGCGTTCGGGAGCCGGCACCACCCGCCTCCAGGTCCGGCATCGCCACGCCGACGGCCACTACGTCTGGGTCGAGGTCACGAACGACAACCGACTCGAGGATCCCGAGTTCGGTTGCGTCGTATCGGAGCTGGTCGACATCTCCGATCAGATGGCGGATTTCGAGGCCATGCGCGACCGGGAACGGTTGCTCGGCCGGCTGGCGGATGCCCTACCGATCGGCATCTGCCACGTGCGGGCCGACCGGGCGGTCATCTACTCGAATGAGTTGCTCGTCGCCCTGCTCGGGCCGGTCGACACCCTCGAGGCCCTGGTGGACAGCGTGGGTGAGAACGACCGCCGTGCCGTCGAGGTCGCACTCGACCAAGCCCTCGAGGGACGCCCCGGCCATCTCGAGGTCGACGTGGTGCACGATCTCGACGAGCGCCGGTGCGAGCTGACGTTTCGGGCGATGACGAGCGACAACGGCAGTGTCGACGGGGTCATCGTTTGCGCCAGCGATGTCACCGAGCGCAGCCGCCTGCGGTCCGAGCTCGAGCATCGGGCCAGCCACGATGCGCTGTCCGGTTGCCTCAATCGCGCCGCCATCGTCGCCGCCCTCGAAGAGGCGCTGGCGGCCGGCGAGGAGGTGGCCGTGGTCTACATCGATCTCGACCACCTCAAGACCGTCAACGACGACCTCGGCCACTCGGCCGGCGACGAACTGCTTCGCGTGGCCGCCGCCCGCATCCGTCGCGCCGTGCGCGGCGGCGACCTGATCGGTCGCGTCGGAGGTGACGAGTTCGTCGTGCTGTGTCGTCGGGGAGAGGGTCCGTTCGACACCGCCGCCCTCGTCGACCGGTTCACCGATTCCATTCGCGGCGGCGTCGTCTTCGACCGGCAGCGCCTCGCCCTCAGTGCCAGTGTCGGCGCCTCCGTCACCGTCGCCGGCGAGGCGGATGCCGAAGCCGTCCTCACCCGCGCCGACACCGCCATGTACGAGGTCAAACGGCGCACCCATGCCCAGGACGGGGCACGTGGACACGGGCCTTCCGGCCTGCACGCCGTCGAGGGCTGACCCCCGGATCTGACCAGGGCGCGATAGCCCGGCGGTGCGTCGACAATGATCAGCGCGGGCCATTGCCGCCGGAGCGATTTCGTCGCATACCGGAGTTATGGCCATTCTGCGCCCTCACCGTCCCTGGCGACGGTCGCCTCGGACGATCTTCGTGCTCGGGGGCGGCGGCAATCTCGGAGCCCTGCAGGTCGGCATGTTGCAAGCCGTCATCGATCGCGGCATCGTCCCCGATGAACTCGTCGGATGCTCGGCCGGGGCCATGAACGCGGCAATGATCGCCGCCGACCCGACACCCGAGGGCGTCGGTCGGTTGCGGTCGCTGTGGACGACCGGTCAGGGCGACATCGTCGCCCCCTTCGGCAAGTTCGACGGAGTCCGACTGCTCACCCACCGAGGCGTGTCGTTGCAGAGCAACGCCGGACTTCGCCGGCTTCTCGAGACCTCGCTGCCGCACCGCCGATTCGAGGACTTCCCGCTCCCCTTTCATGTGGTCGCGACGTCGTTGACGACCAACTCCGAGCGCTGGTTCTCGACCGGGGACGTCATCGAGCCGATCCTGGCGTCGGCCGCGCTTCCCGCCGTCTTCCCGCCGGTCGTCATCGAGGGCGACACCCTCGTCGACGGCGGCGTCATCAACAACGTGCCATTGTCCAAGGCCCACGACCTGCGTCCGAACCGCATCTTCGTCTTCCACGTCGGCAACTTCAGCCGCACCCGTCCGGCACCGAAGCGGCCCATCGATGTGTTACTGCACGCGTTTTCGATCAGCCGATCACAACGATTCGATTTCGAGTCGCAACAGCCTGCGGCGCCCGGCGTCGAACTGGTCATCCTGCCGAGCGTCAACCCGGGAAAGCTCAAGTACAACGACTTCGGCCGCTCGGCCGAGTTGATGGAACGGGGACGCGTCGCCACCGCGGCCTTCCTCGACACCAGCACGGCGGTCGCTAGCCAAGAGTTCTGACTGCCCGATCGGGCAACGATTGCACTCTTTGGGCACAACTCGGCCGCCGAGCGCCGTCGCCTGGCAAGCTTTCGAGCGGTGAGTCCATCGGACGCCAGGACGTCGGTTCGAGCGGTACCCGTTCGAGAACCGGCGATCGTCGAGCCGAAGCGATCCGAACGCGCGCCGGAGACCGAACGCGGGTCGGAGACGACGCTGGCTCAGGTCGCCGCCATCTCGCGGGGAGCCGAGGTCAGCCCCGAGGCCATCCGTCCCGACGCCGTGCTCACCCTCCAATCCCGAGTCGGAAACGCCGCGGTCGTCTCGCTCCTCCGACCGATGGCCGCCCGACGCGCC